>JBKJQC010000372.1:0-3827 GCA_046593995.1 Polyangiales bacterium | reverse complement strand
GGAGATGCACCCCGTCCTCTTCAGCCGGTTCATGGACCGCCGCTCTCGAGGGGAGAAGGTCACGCTGATCGACATCGGCACGCGCCGCACGCGCACGAGCGGGTTCTGCCAGCACGTCCTCACGATGAAGCCGCAGGGCGACCTCGCGATCGCGCTCGGGATCATGCACCTCCTCGTGAAGAACGGTACCTGGGACAAGGACTTCGTCTCCAAGTACTGCAACTTCCGCAAGCGCACCGAGCCGCCGACGCTCGACGGTCAGGCGATGACCTTCGAGGAGTTCTCGAAGGCGTTGGACGAGTACACGCCCGAGAAGGTCGAGAAGCTCTCCGGCGTCGCGTCGAAGGATCTGAGGATGCTCGCGGACCTCTTCGGCCGCCGCGATCTCCGCATCACTTCCCTGTGGTGCATGGGCATGAATCAGCACACGCGGGGGACCGCGATCAACGCTCTCGTCCACGGGGTGCACCTATTGTCTGGGCACTTCGGAAAGCCCGGCGACGCGCCGACCTCCCTCACGGGTCAGCCCTCCGCGTGCGGTACGGTCCGCGAGGTCGGGACGCTCGCCCACGGTCTCCCCGGTGGCCTGGTCGTCACGAAGGACGAGCATCGGAAGGAGGCCGAGGAAATCTGGAACCTCCCCGCGGGTCGCATCAACCCGAAGCCCGGCGCGCACGCGGTCGACATGTGGAAGCGGTTCTCGACACCGAAGTCGAAGGGCGGCGACATCGACACCATCTGGGTGCAGGTGACGAACCCCGCGCAGACGCTCCCCAACGTGAACGAGCTCGTCGCGCCGTCGCGCAAGGATCCGGACAAGTTCCTCATCGTGAGCGACGTCTATCCGACCGCGACCGTGAAGATCGCCGACCTGGTGCTCCCGAGCGCGTTGTGGGTCGAGAAGAACGGGATGGTCGGCAACAGCGAGCGCCGCACCCAGCAGTGGTTCAAGATGGTCGATCCCCCCGGTGAGGCGCGCGACGACTGCTGGCAGCTGATCGCCGTGGCCCACAAGCTCTTCGACAAGGGCTTCGCGGGCATGAAGGACAGGGACGGCAAGTGGCTCTTCCACACCGAGAAGGATGGGAAGGAGGTGCCGATTTGGGACTTCAAGCACTACTACGATATCAACGTCGACGAGCGTCTGTTCGAGGAATATCGCAAGTTCACCCGATTCAAGCACAAGGACCTGGCGCCATATCAGGAGTACGTGAAGGCGCGCGGTCTGCGTTGGCCGGTCGTACAGCAGAAGGACGGGACCTGGCGCGAGACGAAGTTCCGCTTCACAAAGGGGGACGATCCGTACGTGACCAAGGGTGACATCCAGTTCTATCACTCCGTCACGAAGGACGAGCGCGCGCTGATCTGGTTCCACCCCTACGAGCCGCCGCCCGAGGTGCCCGACGCGGAGTATCCGTTCTGGCTCTGCACGGGCCGCGTGCTCGAGCACTGGCACAGCGGATCGCTCACGATGCGCATCCCCCAGCTCTCCGGAGCGATGCCGCAGGCGTACGTCGAGCTGCACCGCGAGGACGCGGCTGCCCTCGGTGTGCAGGATGGCGAGACGGTGGTGATCGAGAGTCGCCGCGGCGACGTCGAGGTGCCGGTGTGGATCGACGGTCGTGGAGCGCCGCCGCGCGGGACGGTGTTCGTCCCGTTCTTCGACGAGACGATCATGATCAACAAGATCACGCTCGAAGCGCACGATCCGCTGTCGAAGCAGCCGGACTACAAGAAATGCGCCGTTCGGATCCGTAAGAAGGCCAAGGCGTGACATGCAGCGCAACGCTCATGTCGGGATCGCGGTCGTCCTCGCCGTCGTCGGCGCGGGGTTCTTCGTCGGCGTGCGCGGCACCAATGGCGGGGGCTCGCTGCGGACCGACGTCCCGAGCGGCGTGACCCAGGTACCGACCGCGCGTGGGTACGGCGACGCGCGGTTGCGACGATACGGACCGAACGCAGGCATGTACGTAGGAGCCTTCGAAGCGCTCGCACCCAAGGCCGACCTCACCGCGCAGGTCGTGCAGACGGACGAGGAGCACACCGCGGCGCTCGCGAAGCGGAAGCTGCGCCGGGCGTACGACGGGGCGCCGCCGACGATCCCCCACCGCGTGCTGCAGATGGGCCCTCTCGACTGCACGACGTGCCACGCGGGCGGCGTCCAGCTCGGCGCGCTGAAGGCGCCGAAGATTAGCCACCCGTCGTTCCAGAGCTGCACGCAGTGCCACGTGGTGATGGACGATCCGCGGCCGGGCGTGCTGAACGGCGCCCCGATCGTGAAGACCGAGAACGGCTTCGCGGGGCTGCCCTCGTGGGGAAAGGGCTCGCGCGCATGGCTCGGCGCTCCGCCGACGATCCCTCACCCGACGCTCATGCGCGGCGACTGCGCCAGCTGTCATGGAGCCACCGGCACCCAGGGAATCAAGTCGACGCACCCCAGGCGACAGAGCTGCACGCAGTGCCACGTCTCTTCGGCCGTCAACGATCAGCACGGGGTGGTGCCGTGATCACGCGACGCGGACTGCTGTCGGTGCTCGGCGGACGCGCGCCCGCGTCTCCGCCCGGAGTGCAGCCGAAGCCCTTCTCGCTCGGCGAGTTCTATTCGAAGCGCGAACCCGCGCGCACGCTGCCGGCGTTCCAGGTGCGCGACGACGGCGTCACCACCGAGACGACGCGCGTCGGTGTGCCACGCCGCGCTCGCATCCACGAGGGTGCCTGCCTCGCGCACCGCTCGTTCTGCACGGTGTGCTCGGAGCGATGTCCGATCGCGGGCGCGATCGTCGTCGAGCTGGGGAAGCCGCGCATCGTCGACGGGCTCTGCGACGGGTGCGGGATGTGCGCGTCGGTCTGTCCGGCGCCGACGAACGCGATCTCGCTAGACCCGCCGCTCGCAGGACGTGTGGCGCGATGATCCCCGTGCAGGACGCGATTCTCGACCGCGAGACGGTCGACCGCCTGTTCTTCGACATCGCGCACGCCGCGGAGCTCTTGGGCGTCACGACGAAGGGCGGTGCCGAGACGATGGCCGGCTCCGAGTCGCAGGATCTCGAGGCGGCGCGGCGCGCGCTGCACGAGCGGCGCGTCTTTGGCGTGCAGCTGCGGTATCGACATGCGGGGACGGAGTGGTGGGACACGTTGATGGCGACCCCCCATGGCATCCGACTGATCCGCATCGACCACGGGGCGGCGCTACGCAGTCCCGCGGGCGAATGAACGTCACGCGTTCGGCGTCAGCCGGCGAAGAGTCCTCCGACGCGGAATCTCACGCCGACCACCGCGAGGGCGACGGCGAGCAACGTCACGAGCGTGATGTGCACCGCGAGGCTGCGCAGCGGGGCGCCGCGAGCGAGGCGCGGGATGATCGAGAGACGCGCGTGCGCGGCGAGCAGGAGCGTCGCGAGGAGACATCCGACCTTGGGCGCGATGTGCTGGCTCGCGTGATCCACGAGCGAGAACCAGCGCGAAGGGGGTACGTAGAGCGAGGCGAGACGCCGCCTGGTCGCGATCTGCAGGAGCAACGCGGGAACGCCGATGCGCGCGAACGACTCTTCGAAGCGCTTAATGATGAACGGATCGTCGTCGCGGAGCGCCCGTGGGAGCACGGTCGTCGCGAGGACCAGGGGTCCACCCACCCACACCGACGCGCCGAGCACGTGGAGGACGATCAGGAGATTCCGCTCGGTGAACCGCGCCGTGAAGTGAAATGATGGTGCTCGCTCGCCCCTCGGGCGCTGACATCCGTCAGTCGGCAGATCAGAAGACGAAGTGACGGACGGCCGAAAGCTCCTTGCGGAGCTCTGCGCGAAAGTCGGGGTGAGAGAGCGCGA
>JBKJQC010000354.1:0-5004 GCA_046593995.1 Polyangiales bacterium | reverse complement strand
TGCTCGGGGATCTCTTTGTCGGCTGCGTTCTTCTGCAGCTGCATCATGTAAGCCTGCGTCGACTTGTCGAGACCCGCGGCGTCGTCGTCGAGCGACTCGCCGGGCGACATCATGAGCGCGGTGACGATGCCAGCGTGGAGCGCGAACGACGCGAGCCAGAAGACGAGGGCCCCGCGCGAGGACTTGTCGATGCCCGCGGCGACCTTCTTGCCGGCGGGCACGGCGGCCGTCTGGAAGACGAAGCCGTTGAACTCGACGCGCGCGCGTCCGCCGTTGGGGAGCGCGATCTGTTCCGCGCCGGAGAGCTCGCCGCAGGGTTGGACGAGCCCCTTCGCGCGGGCCTCGTCGATCGACATCTTGCCCTGGCCGGGGATGTCGATGGTGCCCTTCGCGCCGGGCGGGATCACCGCGGCGATCGAGCCGCCGTGCGCGACGATCACCGGCATGCGCGTGCTGCCGATCTTCTCGGACGGCATGCGGAAGTCGACGCCGATGCCCTTCCCCTCTTCCTCACCGACGTAGAAGCTGCGCGGCGGCGAGAGGTGCACGACCTTCAGGATGTTCGCGTCCCAGAGGATCATCACCTCGGCGGTCGGGAGGTGCGCGTTCTCGACTTCGTCGAGGTTGACGTCGGGGCCCGACTTCACGAGGCGATAGGTGTACGGCTTGGTCGGGTCGAGGCCGTCGTCGTGGTGCGCGTGACCATGACCGTGGCCGCCACCGCCGCCTGCCGCAGCTGCACCGGCGAACGGGCTCGCGCCGAACGGCGATCCCGCGAACGGGTTCGCGCCGAAGGGGTTCGCAGCCGGCGCGGCAGGCGCACCGAACGGATTCGCTGCGGGAGCTGCCGGCGCACCGAAGGGGTTCGCAGGAGGCGCGGCGCCGGCGAAGGGATTCGCAGCCGCGGCCGGAGCTCCGGCACCTGCGACGGCAGGGACGGCGCTCGCGAGGACGATGCGCGTCTCGCCGATGCGGATCTCGTCGCCGGCCTTGATCTTCGTCTTGTTGATGCGCTGGCCGTTGACCAACGTGCCGGGCTCGTTGCCCAGGTCGATGAGGGTGATGTCATCGACGCTCGCGACCTCGACCACCGCGTGCATGCGCGAGGCGGACTCGTCGTCGAGCTTCAGGTGGGACTTGGGGTCCTTCCCGATCTTCACGATGTCCTGGGTGATGACTTCCTCGCGAACACCCGCCGCAGAGGTCACCGAGAAGGTCAGCGTCGTCTTCGTCTTGCCAGCGTCCATGAACCACCCGTTCGACTGTGAGCGCAGTCGAGATCACGCGTTACAGAGACCGTTCGCACGACGCTCGGAACGAGCGGTGCGGAGGAGAATGTCAGGAAGGCGAAAGGAGATCAGAGGTTCTCGATCGACTTGAGCATCTCGGGCACGAACGACGTCCGCGGGCGGACGAGGATGGTGCGGACCGGGCCACCGCGAGTCGTGATCTTTGCTTGATCCGGCCCGAGGTTGGAGGTGAGGAGCTTGTCGTCCTCGAACGTCATTTCTTCGACGTCCCCTCCAGCGCCCTTCTTCTTGGCTTGCGCCGAAGCGACGCCCTCGAGAGCGAGCAGACCGACGCCACCGACGACCAGTGCGAATAGTGAGCGACGCATTGCAGCCCTCCTTGAAAACTCCACTCGGATTACAGTACCAGTGTAAAGGCGACCAGGGTCGCCGGTCAAGCTGCGTCGCGTCTCTCGCCAACCTCGGTGGGCCGCCGATGAAGACACCGACCAGGGTCCTTCGGAAAAGTTCCATGCGACGCGATGTATTTTTTCGCGGTGGGGCGGCGCCCGGTTCGGCAGAGCGACCGGGCGGCGCCGTTTCAGATGGGTCGATGGGTCGATCGGTCGATCGGTCGATGTGGCGGTGACGCTGTCGCAGCTCGCGCGGGCTTTCAGTCTTCAGTCGTCAGTCGTCCGAGACGAGAAGTCGAGAGTCGAGAGTTCCAGGAGCACCGAGAGCCGAGACCGCGTTCGCGTACTCGGCTCTTGGTCGATGCTGGGCGTTCTCGTCACGAAGCTCGTCTCGTCTCGCCTGACGACTGGCGACTGGCGACTGAGGACTGACGACTGAAAGTGCGCGCGAGCGGCGACGACGTGACGCATCGACCCATCGACCCATCGACCTCTTCTAGAGGTTCTCGATCGTCTTCAACATCTCGGGCACGAAGTGGGTGCGCGGCCGCGTGATCAGCGTGCGGATGGGGATGTGCCCGCCGACGACGCTCATGCCGTTCGCGCCGTCCTTCACGTCGAGCAGCTTGTCGTCAGGGAAGATCCACTCCTCGGCCTTTGCATCCTTCGCGCTCTTCGCAGGAGTCCCCTGCGCGAACGCGACACCCTCGAGCGCCATCACCGCGAACACCCCTGCGAGCACGACGGATCCACGCATCCTGCACCTGCCTTTGAGCGCGGTGATCGGGCACCGCTGGACGAATCGACACCGCAGGCTCCTCATCCTTGGGGCTCGCTGCAGACGGGCGGCGCGAACATCCAGCGAGCCGCCACGCGGCGCCGCCGAGACGAGCAGCGAAAACGCAGAAGAGGCGATCGGCAGACCTCTCGGATCTCCCTCTCGCCTCCTCTTCTCCGCGCCTCCCTGTGAATCTCGTCTCGGCAGGAAGGCGCCGTGTTGCCCGCGTTCCTTCAGTCGTTCTGGAAGTCGATGGGGTACGTCACCATGACCTTGCCACCCTCGGGCTCCGGGAAGGAGAGGGTGCGGTAGACGCCGAGGACGCAGCTCTGCACGCCGGGCTCGGGGAGCGTGCCGCCGCCGAGCGACGCGTTCTCCGTCGCACCCATCGAGTCGATGATGAAGCGGACCGTGACCGTGCCGCGCAGGCCGGGATCCTTCTTGAGGCCCGACTCGTAGCAGGCGCGGAAGCGCGGGAAGTTCGCGCGGATGATGCGCTTGATGGTCTCGGCAGGGAGCTTGCCCGTCACCTCGCCGCCGACGTCGATCATCTTGATCGGCTTCGTCTTGTGGGTCATCGGCTTGCCGCCGGGACCACCGCCCCACCCCACGTTGTCACCCGTGCCGGGGCCGTGGCCGAAGCCGCCGACCGAGCCGAGGCCGATGCCGTCGTAGAAGCCGCCGGCGCCCGGACCGGTGCCGGCGAGACCGAGACCGCCGTACCCGAACGCGTCGCCGGCCTGCGTGCCCATCATGTTGCCATTGAAGTTCGCCGGGTCTTTGCCGACGGTCTCGTTCGAGACGCTATCGAAGATCACCGGTGCGTTCGCGCTCGATCCGAAGACCGAAGCGAGCGCGCCGATCGCGCCGTAGTTGTTGCTCTCGATGAGGGCGCGGGTCTTTGCGATCTTGATCTCGGTCGTGTCGGCGGGTCCCTTGACGCTGTAGTAGTTGTTCGCTTGCTTCTTCGAGGGATCGCCCATCTGGCCGTCCGCGCCGACGTGCTTCGCGCCCTTGCCGCCGTCGTTCGAGGCGTGGTCCGCGGGAGTGGTTTGCGTGTCCTGCTCGGGGATCTCCTTGTCGGCTGAGTTCTTCTGCAGTTGCATCACGTAGGCCTGCGTCGACTTGTCGAGGCCGGCGTCGTCCGAGTCGAGCGACTCGCCGGGCGACATCATGAGGCCCGCGACGACCGCGACGTGAAGCGCTGCAGACGCCGCCCAGAAACCGATTCCGGCGCGACGCATCGACGAGCGAACCGGCTTCTTCGCCGCGGCGACGCACGCGAGCTCGATCGAGAAGTCACCGGCGACGTGCTTCGTGCGCGTGCCCTTCGCGAGCGGCCCGCAGGTCCCGACGAGCGCGATGACTTCGGTGCGCTCGACGCGGGCGATCAGGAGGCGGCTCGTTCCGAGCTTCTCGCTCGGCAGGCGGTAGACGACGTTGCCTTCTTCGCCGACCGCGATCTCGCGCGCGGTCTCACGCTCACCGGAAGGGGGAAGCACGTGGCCGACGTGGAGGATCTGCTCCCCCCAGCGGACGGTGATCTCGAGCGCGAGCGAACCAGCGATCTCGACGTCCGGCGACTCGATGCGCGGGCCGCACTGGAGAGGGCTCGCAGCCGCGACCGGAGCAGCGGTGAGGAACGGGTTCTTCGTGGAGAAATCACCGAACGGATGGCTGCTCGTGCTCATGACAAACCCCTGCTCTCGCACGCTCGCCGCGTACGTCTTGGATCGCACCCACCGCTCGCATCGCAGAGACGACGCGCTCGACCGAGTCGATCGCGACTCGTCGCGAGGAGTCGCGGGCCGCACCCTTGCGGCTCACCAGCTCACTCGCGCAACGAATCAACCGACAGGCGGCTTCGCGAAAGGTTCCCGGCCTTTGCGGACACGAACGAGATCACGCGATTCGCGGCACGTTTTCCCGTGCACGATCGCGCAACGTAACGACCCCGTGTGCACGTCGACGAGAGACAAAAATGACGCCGCCCCGGGGGAGGCCCGAGGCGTCGTCACGCACGACGACGAAGAACTACTTCTTCGCGGGAGCCGCGGGAGCCGCGGAGCCTGCTGCAGCCGGAGCCGCACCAGACGCTGCAGGAGCCGCAGCAGCGGGCGCCGCCGGAGCCGCCGCGGGGGGCGGCGGGGCTGCGTCGGCCTTCTCCTCGAAGTCCGCCGCTTTGCCAGCCTCCACGCCCTTGGACTGGGCGTCGGCGACGAGCTTCGCGTGGACAGGGTTGCCCCCGAACTTCGAGACGAGCTCGTTGTAGAGCTTCTCGGCCTCGCGGTACGCGGTCGACGTCTTCACGCCGGCCTCCGCCTTGGCCTTGTACTTCTCCACCAGGAGAGCCTTGTTGTAGTACGCCTCGGGGCGGCCAGCGTCGACTTCACGCGCACCGTCGTAGGCGGCGTTCGCGCGCTTGTAGTAGTCGCGGAACTTGCCGTCGAAGTCCTTGATCTTCGGCGGGAGCTCCGCGTTCGCCTTCTGGCATTTCGACGACGGCGCCTTGTCGGGGTCGGAATGCCAGAAGGCGAACGCGGAGCTCCCGCCGAAGATCAAGGACTTCGACGGCAAGTTCCGC
>JBKJQC010000209.1:0-11349 GCA_046593995.1 Polyangiales bacterium | reverse complement strand
GTTCGAGCTCGCCCACGTGGTGCTCGAGCTCGCGTCGCTGCCTGCGGAGATCGTGCTCGAGCAGGCGCTCGCGGGTGACGTCGCGGAAGAGCGCGACGGCGGCCCGCGATCGCGGATCCACGGAGAGCCTCGAGACGTTCACCTGGATCACCCGCGGGGCACCGGGCGCATCGATCGCGACCTCGAGACCGGAGACGTTCGCGCCCTCGCGGAGCGCGTGCACCAGCGGGTTGTGCATGTCGGTGAGGGAGTCGCGCGAGCCCCCGTCTTCGAGGCCGACGATTTCGCGGCCGGTCGCGTTCACGCGCACGATCATGCCGTTCTCGTCGGTGAGCGCGAGACCGTCGGGCAACACCTCGAGCATCGCCTCGTGCTGCAAGCTGAGGGCGCAGTTCTCGTGCGCGCGTGCCTCGGCCTCACGGACGAGGCGCAGGATCTCGCGTTCGGCGCGGCGGCGCGAACGTCGTTCACGCGCGAGGAGCGCGGTGAGCGTGAGCGCCAACACCACGGCCGGGAGCACGAAGACCGGCTCAGGCATGACTGTCTTCCGCGAACGGACCGGTCCGGCGGCGGCCGAGCGCCGGCTTCGCAGACGGGACCCGGAGCACGAAGCGCGTGGGCCACGTCGCGTCGGATTCGATCGCGATCGTTCCGCCGTGCGCCTCGGCGACGAGACGGCAGAGATAGAGGCCGAGGCCGCGGTTGTACCCTCCGCGCTCGCTCGTCGCGTATTTGTCGAACAGCGTTGGCTGCGCGGACGCGTCGATGGGTCGCCCCGTGTTCGACACCGAGAGCTGCAGGCCTTCGCGCGTCGCGCGCGCCGCGAGTGAGATGGTGCCGCGCGCGCCCGTGTAGCGGATCGCGTTCTCCACCAGGTTCTCGAGCGCGCGCGCCGTCAGCCGCTCGTCGAGCGAGAACGAGCCGCTGGTCTCCGCGTCGACGACGACCTGGACCCCGTTCAGCTCGGCCTGGCGCTTGTGGCGACGCGCGACTTCCTCGAGGAACGGCCGCAGCGCCAGCGGCGCACGCGCCGCCTCGAGCTGCCCGGTCTCCGCGCGGTCGACGTCGATCATCTCGCCGACGAGCGAGAGCAAGCGCTCTGCGCTCGCGGTGCTGTCCTCGAACGCCTCGAGCACGACCGGATCGGCTCCGACGAGCTTGCGGGCGATGTAGGACAAGTTTCCGCCGAGCGCGGCGAGCGGGTTCTTGAGGTCATGGACGAGCATGCGCGAGAGCTCGGCGCGATCGCGCTGAAGACGCTCGAGCTCGGCGGCGCGCGCCGCCAGGGTTCGCTGCGCCAGCGAGAGCGCGAGGAAGGTGCGCGCCCGGCAGCGGACCTCCTGCGCGTCGAGGGGCTTCGACAGGAAGTCGTCGGCCCCGGCCTCGAGGCCGCGCACACGGTCGTCACGCGCATGCAGCGCGGTCACGAGCACGATCGGGATCCGCAGGCCCGGCGGGGTCGCAGCGCGCATCGCTGCCAGCGCGGTCATTCCGTCGACGACGGGCATCATGACGTCGAGCAGGACGAGGTCGAAGCCGCCATGCACGAGCTCTCGCTCGAAGAGCGCGATCCCCTCGCGCCCCCCCTCGGCGCGCGCGGTATCGACGTCCAACGGCGCGAGCACCGCCTCGAGCAGGCTCAGGTTCCTCGGTTCGTCGTCGACGATCAGCGCCCTACGTCGGTCCATGATGATGCCCCCTACGGCTCGCCGTTCGAGCGGTTTAGGTGCGACACGTGTGCGAGACTCCTTTCGTGGCCCGGCTTAATGATCGGGGCGAGCATCCGTAAGGGATCTTGGAGGGCATGATTCATGGAGTCCGGACACAGAGTTTTGCTGGTGGACGACGAGCCCGCGCTCCTCGGTGCGCTGCGCCGCGTCGTTTCCCGCGCGTGTCCGGGAGCGATCGTCGTCTACGCCGCCGATGCGAAGACCGCGGAGTGGCAGCTCCGCTCGACGACGGTCCGCTTCGTCGTGACCGACCTCCGCATGCACTGCGACGACTCGGCTGGCCTTCGCGTCGTGAACGCCGCGAAGGAGGCCGGCGTACCGGTCGCCGTCATCACCGGTCGCGACGGCCAGGTCCTCGCCGACCTCGAGGCGCGTGACGTGCCCATCGTCCGCAAGCACCTCCTCGACACTGCGCGCCTCGAAGAGCTCGTCGCTGCGGCGCTCGCGGCATGACCGTTCCGGCCACGCGCGACTCGTCCACGGAGACTGCGGCGGCTCCGGCCATCCTCGTGGTCGAGGACGACGATCTCGTCTCGGCGTGGCTCGTCCGAGCATTCGCGAAGTGGCGACCGGTCGTCCGCGTCGGCAACGTGCAGGACGCCCAGCGCCGCCTTTGCGACAAGACGGCGCGATACGTGGCGCTCGTCACCGATGTCGGACTCCCGGACGGCTCGGGTCTCGACGTCGTCCGCATCGCCCGCGAGCAGCGCGAGAGCATCGCGGTGCTCGTCCTCACGGGGAGCAGTCAACCGAAGGTGGTGAACGGCTCGTTCCTCCTCGGCGCGTCGTTCCTGCGCAAGCCGACGACGAGCGAGTCGCTCGAGATGTTCGCCCGTCGAGCGATCGCGTGCGAGGCCGTCGAGGACACGCGCGTGCTCCGCGCGCTCGAAGGCGCGTGCTCCGAGTGGGGCCTGAGCGATCGCGAGGCGGAGCTCCTCGGGATCTCGATCGCCGACAAGGCGCGGGACGAGCTCGCGGCGGCGCTCGGCGTCACCGAGAACACCGCGAAGACCTACGTGAAGGGGCTCTTGCGCAAGAGCGGCGCGCGCAGCGTCGATCACCTCGTGCAGTTGATCCTCCGGCGCGCGCTGTCCGGCGCAGCGTCGTGAAGGACGAGGTGCGCGAACGGAGCGAGGGCTCCGAGGCGGAGGCCGTCGCACGCGCGGTGTCCGCGCTCGCGCACGAGATCAACAGCCCGCTCGCGGCGGTGGTCCTCGAGCTCGAGCTCGCGACCGAGGATCTCGGCGCGCTCGTGCTCGATGGCGCGCTCGAGGGGCCGGCCGCGGACACGGTGCGGTCGGTGCTCGAGGGGCTGCGCCAGGCGAGGATCGCTGCCGAACGCGCACGGACGTTGTCGGTGCGGCACGCGACGCCCACCCCGATATCGAGCCCAGGTCCAGTCCGGCGCGCGCGCATCCTCGTGGTCGACGACGATCCCGCGCTCGTTCGTGCGTTGACTCGTGCGCTCGAGAAAGAGCACGAAGTGTCGGGGCTGAGCGATGCGCGCGGTGCCCTCGCAGAGCTCTCGGCGGGATCCGGCGAGCCCTACGACCTCGTCCTCTGCGACGTGAACATGCCGTACGTCACGGGCATGGACCTGCACGAGGAGCTATCGGCCGCGTTCCCCGAGCTCGCGCGCACGATGGTCTTTCTCTGCGGCGGCGTGTTCACGGAGCGCGCGCGAGCCTTCCTCGCGCGCGTCGAGAACGTGCGCATCGACAAGCCTTTCGACACCGTGCGTCTGCGCGAGCTCGTGCGAGGGCTCGTTGCACCGCGCTCAGCCTGACGGTTCGAGACGTTCGCGGACGAACGCCGCGAGCGTCGACGGGAGGAGGGGCTTCTGCAGGCAGGGATTCCCGTTCGACTCGAGGAACACGCGCGCCGCCTCGTTCGTCGCGCCGCCGGTGAGGAACACGACGCGTGGCGTGAGCTCGGGGGTTTTCTCCTGCAGCGACGCGAACACCTCGATTCCGGAGACCCCCGGCAGGTCGACGTCGAGGAGCACGAGGTCGAACGTCGCGTCGATGCGCGCGAGCGCCTCGCGACCGTCGGAGACCGTCGTCACGTCGTAGTGCCGTTCGAGCGTGCGCGCGAAGAGCTGAACGAGGAGCGGCTCGTCCTCGACGACGAGGATCCGTCGGCGCGCGGCAACGGGAGGCGACGAGTCCTCGCTCCGTTCCGCTGCGCCGGCGACCAACCTGCGCACCTTCGCGAGGAGGACGGTGGGGGTGAACGGCTTCTGGAGGAACCCGACGTTCGCGTCCAGGATGCCGTTCGCGCCGAAGATCCGGTCCGTATAGCCGGACATGTAGAGGACCGGCGTGTCGGGCCGCTCTGCGGTGATGCGCGCCGCGACCTCCTTCCCGTTCAACCCCGGCATCACGACGTCGGTGAGCAAGAGGTCGATGGTGCCAACGTGTGCGGCGGAGATGCGCAGCGCCTCCTCGCCGTCCGCAGCCTCGAGCACGCGATAGCCGCCCCGCTTCAGGACGCGGCTCGCGAGCACGCGCACCTGCGGCTGATCCTCGACGAGCAGGATCGTCGTCGAGCCGTCCGGCGGCGGCACCGTGGAGGTGTGCACCGTCGTGCGGGGCAGCGCGATGCGCACCGCGGTCCCACCGCGTGGCGAGCTTCGTAGGACGACGTCGCCGCCGCTCTGACGCGCGACACCGCGCACCGCGGCGAGCCCGAGGCCTCGGTGTCGTTCGTGCGCCTTGGTCGTGAAGAACGGGTCGAAGACGTGACTGCGGATGGCCTCGTCGACGCCGCGTCCCGAGTCCTCGAGCGTCAGGGTCACGTAGTCTCCGGCGCGCAGCGCGCGCGCTCCGGCCTTCGACTCCTCGACGGTCACATCGGCGATCTCGATCGCGAGCGTGCCGCCCTCGGGCATCGCCTCGCGCGCGTTGTCGACGAGCGTCCAGAGCATCTCGTCGAGCTGCACCGGGTCGACCTCGGCGAGGGCAGTCTCGCTCGAGACGATCGAGAGCGTGATGGCGGAGCCGAGCCGCTCGCGGAGCTGGGTCTCGCGCGTGGCGAGCCACTCCCGGAGCGAGACGGGGCGCGGCTGCAACTCGAGCCGCTGCGCGAACGCGAGCAACTGACGCGCGAGGTGCGTCGCCTCCCTCGTCGAACGCTCGACGGTCGCGAGGTCGGCGCGCGCCGGATCCGTGGCGGACAGCTTCTCGAGTGCACCGCGCGCAGCCGCTGAAATGGCGGCCAGATGCGTGTCGAACAGGTGCGCGATGCTGCTGACGAGCACCGGCCGAACCGCCGTATTCGGCGGGGTCTGGATCGGCTCGTCGTCGGCGGCGTGGTCGGTCATCCCGTTTGTCCAGGCGTGGGAGCGCGCGTGATCCATGTGTACCCGCGAACGACGCGAATGCCCACGGCTCGCTCCCGCCGGTGTCCCCCTCAGGGGTGGTTCACGGTGGCGTGCGGGAGGTAGACCTCGAACGTCGTCCCGCGCGAAGGCTCGCTGTGCACGGCCACGACGCCACCGCTCTGGTGGACGATGCCGAAGACCGTCGAGAGGCCGAGGCCGGTGCCCTTGCCCGGACCCTTCGTCGTGAAGAACGGCTCGAAGATGCGCGCTCGGGTGTCCGCGTCCATCCCGACCCCGGTGTCCCTGACCGCGAGCCGCACGAAGTCGCCGGGGCGCGCGCCCCCGTGCTCGGCGACGAACGCCTCCTCGAGCGTCGCGTTCGACGTCTCGACGGTGAGCGTGCCGCCGTTCGGCATCGCGTCACGCGCGTTCGCCACCAGGTTCATCATGACGTGCTCGATCTGGCCTGGATCCGCCGAGATCAGCGCGAGATCCGCCACCGTCGAGAGCACGAGCTCGATGTCCTCACCGAGCACGCGTTGCAGCATCCGTTCGAGGCCGTGCAGCGTCTCGTCGAGTCGGAGCAGCTGCGGCTGCAGCACCTGCTGGCGGCTGAAGGCGAGGAGCTGTCGCGTGAGATCGACGGCGCGACGGCTCGCGATCTGGATCTGCTCGACGTCGCCGCGCATCGGATCGGCGGGCTCGAGCTCGTCGGTCATGAGCTCGGTGTAACTCAGGATCACCGAGAGCAGGTTGTTGAAGTCGTGCGCGATCCCGCCCGCGAGCCGACCGACGGCTTCCATCGCGGACTGCTCGGCGAGCCCGCTCGCGTCCGCGAGGCGAGCGCGGAGCTCCTTGTTCTCGCGCCGCAGTATTTCCAGCTCGTCCATGGAAGGTGGTGTAACGCGCGAACGCTAACATCGTTCGGCCTCCGCACCTGTCCGCCGCTCGGGTCGAGCGTGCGCTCGGCGGAGGAGAAGGGATTCGAACCCCTGGTGGAGTTACCCCCACGGCGGTTTTCAAAACCGCTGCCTTAGACCACTCGGCCACTCCTCCAATGTCTAAACTTCTCGATGTTTCTTGAACTCTGACCGTCCTCGTGAACCTTGCTTTTGATTTGCGGACGATTCCGCGGACGATTCGCCGTCCTGAACGGAGGCGGACGAGGCTAGTAGAGCGTGGCGGTGATCGCCACCGCGTCGTCGGTCATGGGCCACCCTTGAGCCTCTTCGGCGGCGCGACCCGGCCGCTCTGGTCGTGAAGGAGCGTGACCTCACCGCCGATGGTGATGGTCGCGATGAACGGTGGCGGGAAGCGACGGAGGGCGCGCCGCACCGCACGCCACGCGGTCTTGATGGCCTCGACGTTCTTGGCGGCCGTAGCGCTTGCACGCGGCAGCGCGAACGCCGCCACACCCGAGTTGATGATCGCTGCGATCTCCAACGGGTTCGTCCGCATGGCCGTGTCCTTCGTGATCAGCACCCACCGCTTCTTGCCTACGGTGGGCAGCCACACCACATCCTTCGTGTCCTGCGGGTACTGGTCGTCGTGAACGACGACCTTGTGGCCCTCGGGCTCGACAAGCGCCCGCAGACCCGCCGGTACGTCGCCGGTGCCGAGGCACCGATCGACGAAGAAGGTCCAGGGCTCAGGCAGCCGCTCGAATGGCATCCTCGATCAAGTCCGCGCTGACGCGGTAGTCGCCCGCGAGGTGCTTCACCGACTCGCCCGCTCGGAACCTGTCGGCGATGGCGGCGACGGCGATTCCGGTGCCGAACACCACGGGCTGCCCGAAGGACACCCTGGGGTCGATCACGATCGGGGTGCCTTGGATGTCGTATCCCTCGTCCCGAATGAAGGGAAACAGGCGGCGAGCCAGTCCCTTCTCGTCGGCCTCGATGCGCTTGAGGAACATCCGCATCAGGTCGCCGAAGCACAACTGACCGTCGTCGTCGGTCAGGTTCATGTAGTGGTCGCCCACGGTCTTCACGAACAGATCGAGACCGTCCGTCTCGAACTGCTTGGCGATGAGAGGGTGGTCGACACCGGGAAGCTCACGCTGCACGGCCCTGACAGCCTTGCGCACGCGCTGGAGCGGAACGCCCGCGACGCGGATCGATGCGAGAACGTGTGCCTCGGCGAGGTTCCAGAACGAGAGCAACCTGCGGTTCGGTGCCGGGAGCTTGATGACGCCGACCTTGGGGGTAACCCAGCGGGCAAGCGTCGCTCGGGGCACGCGCACGTAGTGAGCCGCCTGCTCGACGGAGTATGCCGGCAGCGCCCGCGGGTCGTGCCCGCCGTAGATGTCGCTGCCGTGCTTCAAGCTGGCCTCCGCGCGAACAGTATAGGATCTTACGGATCCTGCACGCACTTCGATGCTGGCCGACGAGGAGCGGTGCGGCCCGACAGGCCGTGGCGCGCGGCGTCGATGAAAGGGCACGGGCCCGCGGGCGCTTCTCCACTACGCTCCGCATGTGACGCCCGAAGAAGCAGCTCGCGCGCTCGGCGCGACCCTCGCGCGATCGGGGATCACCGAGAGCGCCCTCGAGATCGCGCGGACGATCGCGCGTCCGCTCGAGAGCGAGGAGCACGCGATCGCGCTCCCGACGATCTCGCTCGGCGTGCGCTCCGCGAGCTCGAGCACCAGCGCGACCGACCCTCGCAGCGACGGCGAGACGGACCTGATCGCGCAGGGCGAGCTCGGTCGCGGTGGCATGGGGATCGTCCACCTCGCAGAGCAGCGATCGCTCGGCCGCGACGTCGCGGTGAAGACCGTTCTGGCGGGGGGTCGGTCGATGGCCCGAGCCCTGGTGCGCGAGGCCCGCATCATGGGCTCGCTCGAGCACCCGAACCTCGTGCCCGTGCATGCGCTCGGGATCGACGTCACGGGCGCGCCGATTCTGGTCATGAAGCGGATCGAGGGCGTGTCGTGGCGTGCTCTTCTGGTGGATCCCGCGCACGAGGGATGGAGGCCGCTCCTCGCCGGACACGGTGATCGCTTGCGAGCCAACGTCGAGATCCTCTCGCACGTCTGTCGCGCGCTCGCGTTCGCCCACGATCGCGGGGTCGTCCACCGTGACCTCAAGCCCGACAACGTGATGATCGGTCACTTCGGCGAGGTCTACCTGCTCGACTGGGGCGTCGCTCTCCGTCTCTCCGAGCGCGAGGCAGAGGCCGATTCGATCGTGGGCACTCCGGGCTACCTCGCGCCGGAGATGGCGCTCGCCGATCCCGCTCTTGTCGATGCTCGTACCGACGTGTACCTCCTCGGCGGCGTGCTCTACGAGGTACTGAGCGGACGCATGCCTCACGACGCACCGACGCCGATGTCGGCGATCGTCGCCGCCTTGAGCGGCAAGCGCGCGCCGCTCCCCGAGAGCGCTCCTTCCGAGCTCGCAGATCTCGTGCGAAGAGCGATGGCGACGGCGCCCGCAGATCGCATCGTCAGCGCCGAGGCGTTCCGAGAGGGTCTCGCGCACTTCCTCGCAGCTTGCGAGGTCGACCGCGCGGTCGCCGAGGCGCGGGTCGCGCTGTCGCAGGCCCGGGCCTCCATCGAGCGCGACGGACCGCAGTCGATCGACGCATTCCGCGCTCTGATCGAGGCTCGGTTCGCGTTCGGGTCGGCGCATCGGGGCAGACCTGCCGACGCGGCGGTTCGTCAGGACCTCGACGCCTGCATCGTGCACCTCGTGCAGCGCGAGATCGCGCTGAGGAGCCCGATCGGCGCGCGCACGCTCTTGGCGGAGCTCGGAGCGCCGGCGCCGCAGCTCGCGTCGCGCGTCGATGCGCTCGAGCGGGAGATCGCCGCCGAGCGCGAGGCGGCCGACGCGCTGCTCGAGGCGCGACGAGCATCCGACACCTCGCCGGGGCTGCGGGCCATGAACGCACTACTCGCGGTCGCCGCCATGGTGGTTCTCCCTGGCCTGGCGTGGATCGCCTGGGAGGCCGAGGCAGGCCGCGAGATGCCGGTGGCGTGGTCGATGGCGATCGTCATCTCCATTCCCGTCGTCATCGTCCTCGGGGTCTTCTTCGGCCGCCGAACGGTGCTCGCGAGCGAAGCGAGCCGCCGTGTCAGCGCGCTCGTCGTCGTCTGCGCCTCGGCGTACTCGCTCTTCCCCGGAGTGACGTTCGCTCTCGGCCGCACGATGAACGACGCGGTGCCTTACACCCAGGCGGCGTACGTCTGCATCTGGACCATGGGCGCCGTCGCGGTCGTGCGTGAGCTCTGGCCGAACGCGGTCGTCTACTTGGTGGGGATGATCGCGACGCTCGCTCTCCCACGATGGACGGCGATGATCCAGGTGCTGGTCACGGCGCTGGCGCTGCTGGTCCTCTGGCGCGCCCTGCGGCTCCACGCCGAGCGATCTCGCACGGCGACGAAGGCGCACGGCGCGGCGCAAGCCGGCTCGTAGCGCCGCGCGGAATCGCGAGAGCGGCATCACTCGGTCGGGATGCAGGAGTAGCTCACCTGCCACGACCGCAGCGTCGGCGTCATCAGCGTGTCAGGGGTGGGCAGGAGCGAGATCTTCATCTCGAGCGCCTGCTGGTGCGCGAGCGGGGTGCCGCCGAGCGCCGCGAAGAGATCCTTCGGGCAGGGCGTGGGGCCGGAGATCTTGCACGCGGCCGGATCGCCTGCGGCCGTGTCGGCGGCAGTGACGAGCGCGCCGTACGTGCCGGCGGTACCGTTCGCGAGGAGCGGTGCGGTGCGCACCTCGAACTTCACGCGCGACGCGCCGCTGCCGTTCGAGGGGGCCGTCGCGTCGTAGGTCAAGAGCTGCCAGCTCACGCGCGCCGAGACCGGGCACTTCGCGATGTACTTCTCGGTGTAGCTCACCGGATTGTAGTTGGTCGCCGTGACCTGCTGGCAGGGGACGACCTTCACGTCCGACCAGTTGTCGGAGCAGCCGAGCTCGTTGGTCGCCCCGGGGCACTCCGAGATCGCGCCATCGATGTTCACGAACGCCACTGCGTTCCCGCTCCAGCCGCAGGTGTCGACTTGCGCGCACGTGCCGGGGAAGAGAGGCTTGGCGAGGATGTGGTCGCAGTACGTCAGCGCGCCTGCGCCCGTGGGGCACTCGGGCTGGCGGATCCAGTCACCGTTCTTGATGCCCAGTCGAATGGTGCGCCCGGTAGCGATCGGGACGTTGCCGCGATTGCAGACGGGGAGGGTCGTGCGGTTGTTGACCAAGCACGCCGCGCCCACCGTGACGTCGACCGAGCCGCACTGCGCGTTCGTGTACGTCCAACCCGGCGCGTTCTTCACGCACTTGCGGGTCGGCGTGTCGCAGTGCATGTCGTAGCCGCAGTCGATCGGGCTGCTGCACGGGTTCTTCACCAGCTTGTTGACGAAGCCGGGAGGACTGCCGCCGAACAGGCCGTTGTTCTCGTACCACGACGACTGGACGCCGGTCGCCGTGTAGACGGTAGCGGGGCGCTCGTCGAAGCCGTTGCAGGTCGGATCGCACGGGTTCGTGGCGCAGATTCCCTTCGACGAGCTCGGATCGCTCAAGCTCTTCGTGCTCGCCGAAGGCGCATCGTCTCCCGCGGGCGCCGCCACGACCTGCTTGGTCTCGATGGTGCTGCTCGATCCCTCGGGCGTCCCACACGCGCCCCACGCACCCTCGACGCAGGTGCTGGTGCCGACGAAGCAGCTCACGACGCCATCGCGTCGGCCGAGCTCCACCTGACACGCGCGGGTCGTCCCATCGACGCACGGACCGTCGTTCCCAGCGACGAGCGAGGTCGGGAGGTCACCGCCGCCCTCCGCGAGGGGCGCGTGTGCTTCGACGGTGCATGCGATCGCCGTCGAGGCGGCGAACGCGAGGAGGAGGGAGGCGAAGACGGTGCGGGTGGAGCTCGACATGTTCGACCTTTCACGATCCCTTGCGAGAAGACTCGAGGACGACCGACCAACCGCGAACGCCGCCGCGCGACTCGGGCGCTCCGAGCTGTGCGGCGATCGTGTCGTCACCGAAACGCAGCGTTCCGGCCGTCTCGGGGATGAAGAGCGAAATGGTGAGTGACTCGACGCCGCGGCATCCGGTGGCGAAGCGGCCGTCGACCTTCACCGAGGCGATCGGGATCACCAGGGCCTCACCGAACGACTGCATGCGCAGCTGCAGCGACGTCTCGCGCTCGTCGAGGTGGAACCCGCGCGTCTTCGACACGCGGAGCGGGAAGCGCGTCGGCGCGGCGACGGGGCTGAAGGCGGCGGGCACCCGTCCGTTGCTCGGGCCGACGGCGACCTTCGCCTCGGTGTCGAGGTCGGGCCGACGGCGACCTTCGCCTCGGGCCGAC
>JBKJQC010001195.1:0-4337 GCA_046593995.1 Polyangiales bacterium | reverse complement strand
GTGAAGTGCTGCCGCGCGCACTTCACGGACCTCCGTGCCTCCGTGCCTCCGTGTTCAATCCGAGCGTTCGAGAATCACGCTCGGTCATCTAGACTCGCCCTCGTATGCGTCGGCTCGCGCTCTTCACTGCGTTCCTCTCCTGCTTCTTGCTCGTGTCTGCCCGACGCGCGCGGGCGCAGGCGACGCATCCGATCATCGAGTGGGGGGTCCAGGTTCCATACGTCGTGGTGCCGCCCGTGAAGGTCTCGGGGAAGACGGTCTACGGCTACGGCAACGATCTGCTCGAGTGGGACGAGACCGAGAAGGCGATCGTCCGACGGGTGCGCATGCCCGCGCGGGTGGTCGCGCTCGCGTCGAAAGACGAGCGCACGCTGCTCGTCACGTTGCAGCAGCAGTCCTCGCTCGCGCCGCAGCCGCGCGTCGACGTCCCGTTCGTCTACGACGGCGCTCGCCCGGGTCGTGGGCTGTGGAACCTGACCTTCGTGACCCTGATGGAGGCGCGGACCTTCCTCGGCGGACGCTTCGATCCGGCCAAGATGCGCGGGCCGAACGCGGAGCTGGCCATCGACGCGTTCGTCGCCTGGGAGAAGATCGACCGCACGAACCCGTACGCACCGGCGCTCCGCGGGCAGCTCCTCGCCCGCATCGGGCGGAATGCGGACGCTATGAAGGCGTTCGACGCGGCGGCCGACAGCAAGGGGGCCGTGTGGGACGATCTGCTGCGGGTCTCGTCGATCCTCGAGGACGAGGGGGCGATCGCCGCGGCGTCGCGCGCGTTCGACCGCCGGTTCGAGGCGATGAAGGCGGACGGCATCCGCGCGGAGCTCCTCCAGAGCACGCTCGCGCTCTACGCGCTCTCGCCGCCGCGGGCAGCGCTCGCCGCCGCGTTCGCGAAGAAGGACGCGGCCACGATCGACCGCATCGAGGAGCGCTACGCACGGCTCTTCCCGCGCGCCCGTGGAGGCCAACGCGCGTTCGGTGCGCTCGCGGACTGGATGCACGACAACGGGCGCGACGATCTCGCCGCCGTGTGGAGGTCGCGCGCCGCGGTCACTGCCGGCAACGTCGAGGACCTGATGACGGAGACGACGCGCAACGTCGACCAGGCGCTGCCACTGATCTTCGGGATCGCCGTGATCGCACCGCTCGTCGCCTTCGCGATCGGCGCGCGGAGGAGCGCGCGTCGCGGCGATCCGAACCGCATCGCGGTCCTCGATCTCGTGGCCGCCGTGCTGCCGCTCTTGCTGCTCGTCCTCGTCCAGGCGTGGGCCGGAACGCAGATGGCGGCGCTCGGGAGGGTGGCTGCCGCGCCGAACGGGTTGCTCACCGACGCAGTCGCCGCGCCCGACGTGCTGCCGTGGATCGAGTCGCGGGTGCAGCCGACCCCGGAGCGCGACGCTTTGATCGCGTGGGTACGCGCCGAGCAGAGCGCGGTGCGGGCGGGCGGGCGTCACGAAGGCGCGCCGCCGGACGACGCCACGATGCGCCGCGCGCTCGCCGCGGGCGACTGGAAGGCGGCCCTCTCGCAGGCGACGCGCACCACCGGGGGCGAGTACGACACGCAGATGTTCGGGTTCAAGCACGTCGTGCTGCTCTCGGCCCTCCTGTTCCTCCTCGGGTGGGTCGTCGGAGGGCGTTGGCCGCGCGCGGCGGTCGCTACGTCGCGCGCGATCCCGGGCGCACCGGCGTCGCTCGGTCTCTTCGGTCCGGTCCTCGGCGCCCTCTTCATCGCCTCTCTCGCGTCGTTCGCCGGCGTCGGCCGCCAGCTCTCGCTCGAGCAGCTCGCGACCTCGAACGACGCGATGTACTTCGGCCTCGAGTCCCTCACGCCGCAGCGCACGGAGGTCCCGAAGATCCCCGCGTGGGCGTGGGCCGCGCTCGTCACGTCGGTGCTGGTGCACGCGGCGGGTGTGCAGATCGATCGGGTCCGCGATCGCAAGACCGCGTGAGCGGCGCGCGCGCGCGATCGTGGTAGTCGAGGCTCCATGCGTCCCTCGCTGCTCCTCGGTCTCCTGGTCCTCGGGTCGTGTGGTGGGCGGCAGGCCGCTCCCGCGACGGAGGCGCCGAAGGTCGTCGCCGCCCCGACGCCGGCTCCGGGCAAGAAAGCGTCCCTCGCGAGCGTGGTGAGGCGCGTCGTCGTGTCGCTCTCGCGTCCCTCGGGGACGTGCGTCACGACGACGAGCCCCGACGGGACGATCACCAGCAACCTCGAGGTGGTGGTGAACGGCCGCGGCCCGAAGGTCGACGCGACGCTCACGCTCGCGCCCGACGGCACCATCGCCACGCTCGAGGCGCACGGCCACCACACCATGGGCACCAAGGTCGACGAGACCTTCCGCCGCGAAGGGAACCGCGCGCGGTGGAAGAGCCTGGAGGAAGAGGGCGATCGCGAGGTGTCGGGGAGCGCGTTCTTCGTCCCGATCGCCGAGGTGCCGGAGCAGATCGGCCTCCTCGTGCGCGCTCTGCAGAAGGCCGGCGGCTCCCTCGCGCTCTTGCCCGGCGGCACCGCGGCGCTCGAGAAGACGGGCGATCTGACCGTGCAGGGGAAGAAGCTCCTCGGCTACGCGGTCGTCGGACTCGAGCTCACGCCGACGCACGTGTGGATGAACGAGGACGGCTCGTGGTTCGGGTTCGCATCGCCGTGGTTCTCGATCGTGCCCGAGGGGTTCGAGGGCGCGATCGAGCCGCTGATCGCGAAGCAGAACGACTTCGACCGCGCGCGCGACGCGAAGCTCGCGAAGGCGCACGCGCACGCTCCCCCCGCCGCGGGTCTCGCGTACACGCACGCAAGAGTGCTCGACGTCGAGAAGGGCGCGTGGCTCGCCGATCAGACGGTGGTGGTCGTCGGAGACCGCATCGTCTCGGTCGGGAAGGGGAAGCCCCCGAAAGACGCCGAGGTCGTCGATCTCGGGGGGAAGGCGCTGCTCCCCGGCTTGTGGGACATGCACGCGCACCTCGGCGACGCCGACGGCGTGCTCGACGTGGCGTCCGGGGTCACGACGGTGCGCGACGTCGGGAACGATCCCGACAAGCTCGACGACTACAAGTTGCGCTACGACACCGGCGACGCGATCGGCCCCCACGTCCTCCGCTACGGATTCATCGAAGGACGCAACCCGAAGGCGGCATCGAGCAAGGTCACCGCCGAGACGCCGGAAGAGGCGAAGGCCGCGGTCGAGACGTACGCCAAGCGGGGGTACGAGGGGATCAAGATCTACAACTCCGTGAAGCCGGAGCTCGTCCCCCTGCTCGCAAAAGAAGCGCACGCGCGCGGCATGGGCGTCACCGGACACGTGCCGGTGCACATGCTCGCGAACGAGGTCGTGAAGGCAGGGTACGACGGGATCGAGCACATCAACATGCTCTTCCTGAACTTCTTCGCGACCCACGAGACCGACACGCGCGACACGACGCGCTTCACCCTGGTGGGCGAGAAGGCCGGCGCCTTCGATCTGAAGGGGAAGCCGGTCACCGAGTTCATCGCCCTCCTGAAAGAGCACGACACGATCATCGATCCCACGCTCAACGCGTTCGAGGATCTCTTCATGGGGCAGCAGGGCAAGATCACCCACGGCCTCGAGGCGCTCGTCGAGCGCTTGCCGGTGCAGACCCAGCGTCCGTTCCTCCTCGGCGGCCTACCGATGGCAGGCAAGGTCGAGCTCTACCGCGCTGCCTTCGACCAGCTCCTCGCCATGGTGAAGCTCCTCCACGAGAAGAAGATCCGCCTCGTCCTCGGCACCGACAACCTCGCGGGGCTGATGCTGCACCACGAGATGTCCCTCTTCGCCCGCGCCGGCGTCGCGCCGCGCGACATCCTGGCGATGGCGACGATCGGCGCAGCGCGCACGATGAAGCTCGAGAAGAAGACCGGCTCCATCGCCGCCGGCAAGGTTGCCGACATGTTCGTGGTGGACGGCGATCCGCTCGCGAAGATCGAGGATGTCGGCAAAGTGGTTTCGACGATGAGGGGAGGGATCGTGTACCCCTCGACGGCCCTCTACGCTGCAGTCGGCGTCCGCGCTTCGCACTGACGCTTCGCGGCTCGTTGCCGCTGGGACGTCCCCGCTTCGGGCACGACAGCACGGCCACGGCCACGGCCACGGCCACGGCGAGAACGAGATCCAGAATGACGCCTTCGAGACGCTACCGCGACGTCGGCGTGAAGGCTGCGTGACCGACCGTCGCCGCGCCCGTCGGCGTAGGTGAGCAACGAGACGAGAGCGCCGCACTCGGACTCGGGCTCGGCGAGAAGAAACCGCAGATCGAGCGCACCCGTCGGTGCGCGCACGACCACTCCGGATTCGTCTCGCCGTGGCCGTGGCCGTGGCCGTGGCCGT
>JBKJQC010001003.1:0-6125 GCA_046593995.1 Polyangiales bacterium | reverse complement strand
GCAGGAGGCGCCGCCGGCGCCGCATCACGCGGCGCGCTCGACAGCGCAGCCCTCGGTGCACGCGCACCACGCCGCACGTTCGGCGCCCGCACCGACCTGACACAGTAGTGCTAGGTGACTGGACGCTCCCGCGCGTCGCGGATCGGCTCGATGAGCTTGTGCTGCACGTGGCGGCCCACGTGGAACCTCGACGCGGAGGCGCGCGACACGGGCGCGGCAGTCACCGATCGACGATGCCGGCTCCGTCGGCGACGCCGCGATGGATTCGCCCGCAGCGAGCTCCGGATCCCTCCGGCCTTCTGCGTGTAACCCCTGTCCACGCGCCGCCGGTCCCGTCGGCGCGGACGACTGCGAGGCGATACTCGGCGAGATCGAATCGCTCCACGGGCCCGACGTCCGCGAGCTCGTGCGGCGCGTACTCGCAGCTATCGGAGGTGGAGGCGACGACCGAGTCTTCCCCCCAGCACCACAGCGCGCCACTCTCGAGTCGTGCGACGTCGCGTCGTTGGACGCGACGATCCTCGTCGCCGCACCGAGGCCATCGACGAAGTGCGGCGCGGTGACGCATTTGGACTGGTGAAGGCAGGTCGCGCCCGCCGCTTGGCCGTGGAAGTTGCCACCCCAGCAGACGACCCTACCGTTGGCGCGGAGCGCGCAGGCATGACTGACGGCAACGGTGATCTGCACGATCGCCGGATTAGTGGCGCGCAGTGCCGGCGGGTCGACGCTCTCGTCGGCGCGGGCGCCGCACGAGAAGCACATCGCCGCGAGCCAGGCTGATCCGATCGGCGTCAGCCGTGACCGGTGTCGTCGCAGCCGTTCGTGGAGACCTCGCCGTGTCAATCGGGCTCCACTCCGATCGCACCCGTGCTCACCCCTCCGCGCTGTAGCTCCACGATGACGGGCATCGTGCGCGGTTTGCCAGACGTTCGGCGATCGCCAGCGCGGCGTCGCGAAAGTCGCCCGCGCCAGCATCGACCGCGATCATCACGCGCGTGGATGGCTCGTGGTTGAATTCGGCCCGCTGAGACGCCAGGCCACGCGTTGCTCGCGGCTCGATCTCCTCGGCGGCGACGTCCCCTCGGAAGATGAGCAGCGCGACGTCGGCAGCCGGCGCGCTGCACCCGTCGACGAAGTCGACGTGCACCACCGTCGTGCCTCGTGTCGGGACGAAGGTCCCCGCGCGGCACCGGAACGGTCCAGGATTGAACGGGAGAACGTGCATCGCTGGCAGGTCGCGGAAGAGGGCCGACCGTGAGCTTCGGCGACCATGCCTTGGCTCCCCGGGGTGCGAAAACACACGAGGCGCTCGGCGAGGTGACCGAGCTGTCGACTGGAGAAACCTCGATGAAGCAACCCAAGCGTAGCAAGTCCAAGCCGTGGCGCGATCCCCAGACCGGACGCTTTCTGCGAAAGCGTCCGCGCAGAAAGGACGGACGCTTCGTACCCACCCGCCGCGCGCCGATCTGCCCTCGGTGCTCTCGGCGGACATGTTGGACGGTCGACACGCCAGCGACCGAGTCTCGTCGCACGTCGCGGCCTCGTCCCTCGCGTCGCCGCTGAGAGCGTCGACGAACTCGGGCGCGTCATCGCCTTGACGACGCTCGACGACGTCAGCGTCAGATCCACGCTCACCCGCGCACGCAACGGAAGGGGTATGGGTAGTCGCCGCTGTAGACGTACGGCACCACCTGCGAGCGTGAGATCTTCGTGGGGGTCAGGCTGATCCCCCAGAAGTTCCCGAGGTTGTGGCTGTCGCGCACGATCGTCGACGACATCAACATCGGCTCGATCGGCGGCGACGACATCGTCGCCGGAAACGCCACCGGATCCAGCGCGGGGGAGAAGCGTTCGTCGACGAGGCTCGCGAGCTCCTTGATGCTCGGGAGACGCCAGTCATCCGCGCCCGCGAGGACGAGCGACTCGCAATACGCGAGCGCACACTCGAACGACATGTCGGGGACCTGTGAGCGGTCGCGTTGCCACTCGAGGCCGCTCTTCGGATCGAGCACCGTCTCGCCGTCGAACTGCACGACGAGCGCGCCGCTCGGCGGTGTTCCGCGTACGCAGCGGACGCTGACGCTCGGATGCGTCTCGGTGACGACGTGGCTCTGCCCTTCGATCGTGTGGATGTAGTGATCCCCGCCGACGCGGGTCGAGCTCCAAAGCGCCCATACGCCTGCGCCGAGCGGATCGTCGGTGATCAACGCGGCTGGGATGGCGACCGGCGATGCACCGTAGTCGAAGAGCGTCCCCAGCTCGGTGCGGGTCGGCAGGCGCCAATCGGCGAATCCTCCGTGGCGGATCGCGGTGCACTACGTCTCGGCGTCCGCGTAGACGAGCTTGCCGCGCGGGGCGACGCGCTGCCATTGCAGCGAGGTGACCGAGTCGCGGACCACCTCTCCCTCGACGACGAGCTCCGCGACCCGAACGCGATAGTCGCCGTCCTGACCGAAGTACGGCTGGCCGGCACGTGCGCAACCTTCGTTCCCGGGGCCGCGTGCGCAGAACGAGGTCGGCGAGTCCGGAGCAAGGCTCGGTCCCGTCGCGATGGTGAGGCTCGCGCGCTTGGGCATCGCGCGCGGCGTGGGCGCCGCTCGACACTGCCAGCCAGCAGTCGAGGGTGCAGCGTCATCCGGCGGCGTAGCGACACAGGCGCACGCAAGCGCGGTGGAGAGCAGCGCGACGCGGAAGCTCACGGACGAACCTTCGCGATGAAGACGTCGGACGTCGCGCTCGTCACGAGGGGTGACGCCGCGAGGGGGAGCGTGCCGCGGAAGGTCCCGATGATGATCACGGAGCCGTCGGGCGTCGCGGCCATCGAGCGCGCGTGGAGCGTGTGCGCGCTCCCACCCGGCGAGGCCTGGATTCGCCGCGCGGAGAGCATCGCGCCGCTCGCACCGGCGAGTCGCACGAGCCGGCTCTCGTTCTCGTCGCAGTCGCAGGCCGTCCCGACGACCGCGACGTCGCCGTCGGCGAGCGTGACGATCGCGTCGAGCGAATGGACGCGCTCGATGCGCGTGGGCCAGCGCACCTTGCCGTCGGCACCGATCTGCACCGCGTAGTCCCCACGATCGCCGAAGGCCGTCTTCTCGCTCACGAAGACGGCGAGGTTCTCGACGCCGTTCCGGAGAGACGCGATCTGCGGTGTGCGACCGCCGCTCGGACTGTGACTCGGCGTGTGCCACGCCCACCGGACCTTGCCGCTGGGATCGAACGCCGCGGCCAGTGCGTCGTACTCCGCCATAGGAACGATGGGTTCGGCGCCGAGAGCGAGCAAGCCACGGATCTCTGCGGCGATCCCGAGCGCTCCGTCCGTCGGATCGACGGCGAGGGAGTCGATGAAGAACCGCGAGGTCGGCGACAGCAGGAGCTGCGCGCCGGTCGGATCTTCACGGACGAGGATCGTGCGGGGGGTCGTCGCCGAAGCGGAGACGTTCACGCCGCCGACCTCGACGTCCTTCAGGATGAAGTCCGCGCGGAGCAGCGCTCCACTCGCCTCGAAGGCCACCGCGGTGACCCCGCCTTCGCCGGGCAGCAGTCGGGCGTCGCGCGGGTGGCCATCGCGATCGAAGCGGGCGAGGCATCCCCGCGTCGGAAACGCCGCGGGCAAGGCACCGCCGCCGAAGTCGAGCGTGCCGGTGCAGCGGCCGCCGAGCACGATGTCGCCGTTCGGCGCGATCGCCATGCTCCGCAGGATGATTTCTCCGCGGCCGTGCGTCCGGACGTTCCACAGCGGCGCGCCATCGCGATCGAACGCGACGAGCGCCAGCGCGCGGCGCGGATCGTCGTCCTTCGGCGCGAGCACGCCGAGCCCGAAGTCGACGGCGCCATGGAACCCGAGGGCGACGACGATGCTGCCGTCGCTCGCGACGGCGACGGCGAGCGGGAACGCTCGCTCCGTGGCGTGCGCCTGCAGCGCCCACGTCGCATCGCGGATGACCGGCGCGAGATCCGGCGTGTCGACGGGAGCCGCGTCGGGCTCGGCGCCTACCTCGGCCGACGCATCGGGTCCGACGAGCACCGCGTGACGGTCTCCGGGCTCGGGCCCCATGCACCCGACGACGCAAGAGAGCGTCGCCGCGGCAACGAGTCGGAACGACATTCACTGGCAGCATACGACCACGCGAAGCGCGACGCCGTGACACGGGCGTAGTGCACGCACGCTCCTCGCACTCGCCCGAAGTCAGGCGGGGAATCAATCCACGCGGCAAACGCAGGCGCCACCGAGGCCGGCGGTCCCGACGTGCGCGCGGGCGGCGGAGCCGACGTCGCGGCGACGGCCGCGCGCAGCGCGTCCCGCTGCACCATGCGCCACGCGCTTCGAGCACGAACGAATACGACTCGAATCCCGACGTCACGAGTCTGCCGCGCCGCGACGGTGCGACCGCGCGGGGGTCCGCAAATAGCCTTGATCACGGCGTCGACCTTCCGGGCGGCTTGTCCCGAGCCTTCCGTCCGCTCGCGCTCGGCATGCAATCTATGGTTGAGTAGGGGTATGCGCCGCACCGGACGTCTGAGCTACCGGGGTGATATAGTCATGACCATGTCAAATGACATGGTCACGAGGGCGGCGGCCGCCCAAGCGCTCGATTGTTCGCCGTCGACCGTCCTGCGGCGCGAGCGCGCGGGCTTGCTCGAACCGGTTCGCTCGCCTGGCGATCGCACCGTTCGCTATCGACGCGCCCAAGTGGAATCGCTGCGGACGCCGGGCGGCGCGTCGACGGCCGGCGAGCTCGATGGCGAAGGAGTCGCTACCGCGTTCGATCTTCTCGAGGGCGGCGCTTCGCCCGCCGACGTCGTGCGCCGCCTTCGTCTATTGCCCCACGTCGTCGACGGGATCGTCGAGTGTTGGGCAAAGATGCGGCGAACCGTGCTGTCCCTCAACTCCAACGAGTTGCACTCGGTGCTCGCGGCGATCGGCGCTGCCGACGTGCCGGTGCATACCGCGAGTGATCTCGTCGCGGCAATCCGCGGGCAAGGGAACAGCGGCCCGTCCTCGGCAGCGAGTGGCGTCGAGAACGGTCGCTCCGATACGCACGCCGCGGTCGAACCGGGTGGGGTCGAAGCGGCCGCCGCGCCGGCTGTCGCCGCATCGGACGACGGCATCGACCTCGACTATCTTCGGGAGGCAGCCGAGCGTCTCCAGACTTCGTTTCCCATTCTTGCGTCGGGGATCCGCGGCGGACTCGCGGGATACGAGAGCGGGACGATGCGACGCGAAGTGCTCATCGGGCTCGAGCGCAACTGGGCGCGGCGATTCTTGCCCGATGCGGACCTCGCTGACGGTTCTTCCGCGCCGGAGAAGTGATCGATCATCGTGGTCGCGTTCGTCGCGCACCGAGTACCGCGACGAGCACCGCAATGATCCGAACGTCGTCCTGACGGCCAACGATCACCTCTTCGAACTTCGGGTTCTCGGGGACGAGACGGGGGCGACGGCGCGGCTCGGCCCTCAGCCTCTTCACGGTGTAGGCGCCGCCGGTCTCGGGATCGTCGTGGCCCCGCAGCTGAACGAGGACGACGCGCCCCGAATGGAGGCGGCCTTTCGCCGGGGCGAACAGGCAATACGCGCCGTTCGGGATGAGCGGCTCCATCGACTCGCCGACGACCTTCGCGACGAACATCCCCGGTCGGGTGAGGATGCCGCCACGCGGCAGGACGTGATCGATCGCTTCGACGGCGCGGCCCTGACCGAACCCGCCGGCTGCCGCAGCGAGGTCGTAGAGCGGAACCGCATCGGCGGCCGTCGACGAACGGAAGGGGTCTTCGTCCTCCGCCGAGTCGTCGACGAACAGCGCCTGCACGCGGACGCGGAATGCGAGCGCGAGAGCAGCGAGCGTGGGCAACGCCGCGTTGACGGTCGCCGACTCGATGCGACTCACCTGCACCGGATGGAGGCCGGCCGCCTCCGCGGTCTCGTGCTGAGTCCATCCCCGGAGCAACCGCAGCCCGCGCACGTTCGCTGCCAGTGTCGCGAGTTCGCGACGTAGCTGCGCGGCGTGCCCGCGGCGCTCGAACGCTTCGGAGCGGCCGTGGCTGAAGGGCGAGGGACTGCGCGCCACGGTCGCGCGTTCGTAGGAGAACGCGGCGTTGATCTACACAGCTCATGAGCTAAGCTCGCT
>JBKJQC010000673.1:0-3067 GCA_046593995.1 Polyangiales bacterium | reverse complement strand
ACGCCCGCGTCGGTCGTCTCTCCGAGGAGCGACTCCTGCTTCGTCTTGTCGAGCTCCGCGGTGAGCATCAGCCGCGCGTCGAGGTCGTCCCACGTCAGCAGGGCGAGCGTGCCCGGGCCGCTGAAGAGCTGGAGCTCCTTCAGCTTGCGCGAGAGCGCTTCGGGCGTGGCGCCTGCCTTGGCGGGATCCGAGAAGAGGGCGCCGAGCCGCGCCGCGGACCAGAGCCGCGCGAAGTAGCGCGGATCGTTCGGGCCCGGAGTTCCTTCACCGCTCGACACCTCGCGCTCGAGACGGAGCGCTTCGTCGATGCGACCTGCGCCCGCCGCCGCGCGTGCGAGGCGGAGCCAGCCGGTCGCGTTCTTCGGATCGAGGTCGGTGAGCGTCTTGTACTGACGATACGCAGCAGCGAACCAACCTTGGCGGAGGTACACGTCGCCGAGCACGCGGCGCGACGCGGGGTTGTCGCCGTCGAACTCGACGACCTCGCTGTACGTGCGGAGCGCCTCTTCCTGCTCGCCCGCGTCGGCCAGCACGTCGCCGAGCTGCAGCGCGAGGGTCGGCGTCATGAAGCCGCGATCGCGGAGCCTTCGGCCATAGGCGAGCGCCTCCTGCTTCTCCCCCTTGAGCGCGAGGAGCCGGACCAGCCGCACGTCGCCCATCGGATCGCCGGGAGCTACGAGCATGGTCGTGCGCAGGAGCGCGAGCTTGTCGTCGATGCTGGTCTTGTCGAGCATCTCGCGATCGAGCTTGGCCCAGTCGACCGCGCCGAACAGCACGCGGCTCACGGCGGCGGCGACGTGGACATCGACGGTGCGACGGAGGATGGCGCGCGCGAGGAACGTCTGCGCCTCGGGCTGCGACGCGAAGTGCGCGAGCACCGTCTCGGCGGCAGCCGCGGTGGTGATCTTCTGCTGGATCTGCCCGAGCAACGCGGACTGATCGCGGAAGTCGGGGAGCTCGCACGAGGAGCGCGCGAGCTCGTACTGGCTCACCAGCTCGTAGGCCTGGTTGGCCTGCTTGAGGCGCTTCTGCCAGAGCACGATGCGCTCGGCGAGCGGACGGCTCGCGGCGTCGCTGCACTTCGCGAGCGTCTTCTGCATCGCGACCGCCGGCTTCGGCGGGACGTACGGCTTCGGCGTGGGCTTCTTGTCGTTCTTCGCGCCGTTCTTCGCGTCGTTCTTCGCGAGGAAGCCGTCGTCGCCGCAGAGGGGATCGCCGGGCGGGCAGTTCTTCTTGGCCACGCTGGAGGCCATCGGTCCCGCCGCCTTCGCGGCGAGCTGCTTCTGCGCACCTCCCTTGTCCTCGTCGTTCGCGAGGTAGTCGTTGAGAGCCTTGGGCTTGGACTTGAAGCTGCTCGTGTCCTTGCCGAGGGAGTCCTCGCCGTCGCTCTCCTTCGCTGGGCTCGCGAGCCCGCCGGAGCCGCCACCCGGCGCCATCGTGGCGGCAGGTGCAGGAGCGGCGGCGACCGCCTGCGGCGGAGGCGCGGGCATGTCCATCGCCTTCTTCTCTTCGGGGGCCTCGACGGCAGGGGAGCTCTTGCTCGGATCGCCCATCATCCCTTCGGCGCCCTTGTGCTTGGTGCCGGTGCCGCCGCTCTTGTTGTCCTGGTTCGGAGCGCTGGACTGCTCCGACTCCATCGAGGCGGGCGCGGAGTCCATCTTCGAGCAACCCGCGAGCGGATGCATCGCCATCGGCATGAAGAGACAGCCGAGCGCGGACTCGTGCGCGTCGCTCTGGATCGAGGTCAGGCGCACGCCGCGCAGCTTGGTCTGGCGACGCTTGATGCCCTGCTGCGCGTACGCGCTCTCGCTGTCGAGCGCGAGGATGCTCGTGTACGGGGTCATCAAGCCGTACTCGAGGCCGAGCTCGAGGACCTTCGCGCGGTTCTCGTCGGTGCCGGCGCCGCTCCCGAGGAGTCGTCGCATGTACTCGGCGGCCCACAGGCGCGGCGCGAGGCCGGTGATCACGCCCGTCTCGAGCTCGAGGGGGTACTGCACGTCGAACGGCTGACCGCCGGCGCGCCCCTTCACGCGGACCTTCTCGGGAAGCGCGTGGTGGGTACGTGCGAGCAGCATCAGCTCCTCGCCGCGGGCGAGCTTCCCGGTCGCCGAGTAGAAGGGCTGGTCGAGACCGGCGCCGAGATCGATCTCGAGGTCGGTGATGGTCGGCGTCTTGATCGCAGCGGCGAGGCGGAGCGCCTGGCCCGTCGTCTGCTCGGACTCGTCGATGCGGAGGTGCATGCCGCCACCTGCGCGGGTCATCTGCGCGAGGAGATCGTGGCGCGCGTCCGGACCGACGCCGACCGCGAAGAAGCGCGCGCGCGAGCCCGACATCGAGCGACGGAGGCGTTCGAGGAGCGCCTCGCCCGTCGTCTCACCGGAGGTCGCGGCGCCGTCGCCGACGTACACCACCGCAGGCTGCTCGGTGCCGTGCAGTCGCTCGAGCGCGGGCTCGAACATCGCGCCCATGTCCGTCGCGCCACCGACCGCGTGATCGGAGAGCTGCTCGAGCGCCTTGGCGATGTCGCCCTCGGTCGCGGGTGCGAGACCAGCCTTCGGATAGACCACCTTCGGCGTGACATCGAGCGCGACCAGCGCGAAGCGATCGTCGTCGGCGAGCGCGCGGAGCACCCCCTCGGCCGCGGCGATGCGCAACGCGCGCGAGGCCTCGTCACCGCCGGCCGACGTGTCGACCACGACCACGACCTCCCCCTTCGCGGCGGGGAGCTTCGCGAAGTCGAGATCGGGGACGTAGCGCATCATCAGGTAGTCGGCCTGGTTCGCGCCCGCCTCGAAGCGCCACGCGCGCACCGGGCTCTTCGGCTTGTTGCCGGTGATCTCGATCTGGAAGTCGGCGCGCGGGATGTATCCGCTGCGGCGCATCGAGATGCTGCGGCCGGTGCCGTCGACCGTGGCGTCGAGCGACGTCGCGACCATGCGACCAGGCACCCCGGGCCCGAGATCGGCGGAGAGCGAGAACTCGTCGAACCGCACCGGATCGGCCGAGCGGAGCGGGTAGACGTAGCGGGTCTTCCCTTCGACGGTCGGGAGGACCTCGACGTAGCGGA
>JBKJQC010000478.1:0-5104 GCA_046593995.1 Polyangiales bacterium | reverse complement strand
CCGCCCGCGTGGGTGCCGCGCGCGCCGACGCGAGCCCTGCTCCTGCCTCGTCCAGCGTAGACTGGCCTCATGATTGTGATGTTGCTGCCCGAGAGTGACTTCGACCCGACGGAGGCGGCGCTCCCTTGGCGCGCGCTTCGCGCCGCCGGACGTGAGGTCATCTTTGCGACGCCGACCGGCGAGCGCTCTGCCGCCGACGAGCGGCTCGTGAGCATGGGCTTCGGGCCGCTCTCACCCATCTTGATGACACGCACTCCGGCGGTTGCGACCTATCGAGCGATGGCGAACGACCCGCGGTTCAAGAAGCCGATTCGCTACGACGCAGTCGGCGACTGCGAGCTCGTGATCATCCCCGGAGGGCACGCGCCCGGGATGAAGACGATGCTCGAGTCGGAGGTCGCGAAGAAGATCGTCGGGCGACAGTTCGCCGCCGGTCTTCCCCTCGCCGCGGTCTGTCACGGGGTGCTCCTCGCGGCGCGCACCATCGATCCCAGCACCGGGAAGTCCGTGTTGCACGGGCGCAAGACGACGGCGCTGCCGAAGACGATGGAGCTTTCGGCGTGGGCGATGACGCGTCCGTTCCTCGGCGACTACTACCGGACCTACCCGACGCCGGTGCAGGAAGAGGTCGAAGCGGCGCTCGCCTCGAAGGACGACTTCGACGCCGGCCCGCTCGTGCCCGTCCGCGACGACGACGCGAAGCCTGGGTTCATCGTGCGCGACGGCAACTACGTCTCGGCGCGCTGGCCCGGCGACTGCCACGCCTTTGCGCGCGCGTGCGTCGAGCTCTGTGCCGCCGATCAGCCCACGAGGCTCTCCTCGAACGTCGGGTAGCTCGGGCACGGACCCACGGCGAACGTCACGCGCGTTCCGGCGTGGGTCGGGTGACGCTCCCGTGGTCTCCCGAACACATGGATGCGATAGCGTGCGCGCGTCGTTCATGGGGCGGACACGTACTGAAGGAAACGAGGCAGGCGATGCGCAGATGGAGTCTTCGCGGAACGAGTCTTCGCGGAACGGGGCTCGTCTCTCTGGTCCTCGCGAGCTGCATGCACGGCGGCCCGCCGAGCGTCGCACCGACCGCGACGCTCCATGCGAAGGACGACGCGGACTCGGTGCGCACCGAGGCTCCGTTCCAGATCGTCTTCTCGGGGCCGCATGGTGATCTCGGACCGCGCGCCGAGGCGATCGCGACGGTGCTCTTCAACCGACCGATGCGGACGCTCGACCTCGAAGACGACGCCGGCCTCCCCGCCGCGAAGATCGCCACCAAGGACGGGCGACCGATCCCGGGGCGCTGGCACTGGATGGGCACGCGCGGGCTCTTGTTCGAGCCCGACAGCTTCTTCCCGGCGTCGTCCGAGATCGAGGTCATCGTCCCCGCTGGAACGCGCGCGCTCGACGGCGCGACGCTCGCGACCGAGCACCGCTTGTCGTTCGTCACCTCGCGACCGACCGTGCTCTCGATGTCGGCTGCGGGGCGCAAGGACGTGCGCGCCGACGCAGTCTTCCGGCTCGAGCTCGATCAGAAGATGGAGCCGGCGGAGCTCGAGAGGGTCGCGCGCCTGACGGTGCGCGGAAAACCAGGCGAGGCGCCGCGCACCATCGCGCTGAAGGCCCGCCGCGCGACCGGGCTCTCGTCGATCCATGCGCCGCGGTTCGTCGAGCTCGTCCCGGCGGAGAAGCTGCCGCTCGATCACGCGGTGGAGCTGACCATCGGCAAAGGCCTGAAGGGGAGCGAAGGCCCGCTCGTGACGGTGACGGATCAGACCTTCACGATGCGGACCTACGGACCGCTGCGGCTCGCCGACGTGTACTGCCCGAAGGTCGGCTCGGGGCGCTGTCAGGCGGAGCAGGCGATCGAGGTGCTCCTCTCGAACCCCGTCGCCCCGAAGGACTTCCTCGCGAACCTCAGCGTCGAAGGGGGAGACACCGCGAAGCTCCTCGTCGGGAAGAACGCGAACGGGCCGCGGAACCAGCACCGCATCGTCGCCAACGCGAAGGTCGGGAAGCGCTACAAGGTCACGCTCCGCGGCACGTTGAAGGACGTCTTCGGGCAGCCGCTCGGGAACGATCTCGTCTTCCACGTCGACAGCGAGGCGCCTTTCACCGGCGGAGATCCGAAGGCACCGCCGCCCACCGGAGACACCGCGACCGCGTTCGTGCCGCCGCCGCCGAGCGTCCCGCACCGGCCGCAGCTCGCGCACGGCGCGCAGATCGGCGTGATGGGGCACGTCGTCGAAGCGCTCGCCAAGGAGGGCGCGAAGAGCCACGTCGTGCCCACGGCCGCGGTCAACGTACCGACCGTCGGCACCTGGTCCGGGAAGCTCGGAGAAGCGGACGTCCTCCGCTGGCTCGACGGCTCGATGCACACCGAAGGGCCCGCCGGCGGCGGGTGGGTGTGGTCGTGGTGGACGCCGGACGTCGGCGAGAACGTGCGCGCGGTGAAGCCGGTCGATCTCGACGCGCTGCTTCTTCAGGGAGGGGGCGGCAAGCGCGGCGTCGCCGCGATCTCGATGTTCGTCCCCGGTACCGGCGCGCACGAAAAGGCGATCCTCTCGGTGACCGATCTCGCGATCGCAGCGCGCATCAGCAAGAACGGAGGGATCGTCTGGATCACGCGGCTCTCCACCGGGAAGCCGGTCGCGAACGCGTCGGTGCGCATCGTGCGGCTCCACCCGAAGAAGGGTGCACCGAAGCAGCCGTTCGCCGGCACGACCGACGCGAACGGTCTGGTGATGATCTCGAAGGAGCAATTCGAAGCGATCGCGCCGAAGGGAGCCGGCGGGGAGGACGCGGTCGTCCTCGCGAACAGCCCTCCCGGCGAGGCGCCGGACTGGACCTACCAGCGCGTCGAGAACGGTCACGCGTCGAGCAACGCCTCCGGATGGCAGGTCGACTACCAGCAGCAGGCCGCCTATCGCGGGCTCCTCTTCACCGAGCGCGGCGTGTATCGCCCGGGCGAGACGGTGAAGCTCGCGGGGATCGTGCGGCGCGCCGACGCGACCGCGATGGTCCCGCCGGCCGGCAAGGAGGTGCAGCTGCGCGTCGCGGACGGCGAGGGCAACGAGCTCTTCCAGACCCGCGCGAAGGTCGACGCGTTCGGCGCCTTTGCCATCGACGTGCCGCTCTCGAAGACGGCGAAGCTCGGCGAGGCCTCGATCAGCGGCACCATCGGCGGCGAGTCGCCCATCGGTACGTCGTTCCTCCTCGCCGCATACAAGGCGAGCGCGTTCAAGGTCGCGGTGGAGTGGGCCGCGAAGTCGCACGTGCGCGGTGACACCGGCACCGCGTCGGTGGGCGGCGAGTATCTCTACGGCGCCGTCATGGAGAACGCGACCGTCCGCGCGCAGCTCACGCGCGCGAGCGTCTCGTTCACCCCGCCGAACACGGAAGGCTTCGTGTTCGGAGAAGAGGGCGTCTACCCGTCGATGGGCGCGCACCTCGGCTCGCCGGAGGGGATGCTCGACGTGAAGGGGAAGTGGTCGACCGACTTCAAGCTCGATCTCGCGGGGCAACGCTCCGCCGAGCGCGTGACGATCGAGGCCGAGGTCGAGGACGCGACGCGACAGACGGTCGCGAAGAGCGCCAGCGTGCTCGTGCACCCCGCCGAGTTCTATCTCGGTCTCGAGCGCGGCGGAGGTCGCTTCGTGAGCGCGCCATCTCTCCCGACAAGCGCCACGAAGATCGAGGTCAAGCCGCAGGTCGTCGCGTTCGAGCCGACAGGCAAGCGTCGCCCCGGTGTGCCGGTGAAGATCGAGCTCGTCGCGCGCCGGTGGAACGCGGTGACCGCGGAGCAACCCGACGGCAGCGCCTTCTCGACTTCCAAGCTGAAGGAAGAGGTGATCGCGACCTGTCAGACGACCACCACCGCGGCTGTCACGGGGGGCGCCGGTTGTTCGCTCTCGGTCACCGACATCGGCCTCTACATGATCCGCGCGAGCGCCAAGGATCCGCGCGGCAACGACTCGGTCGTCTCGACGACGCTCTACGTGGTGAGCGAGGGGAAGACCGCGACGCCCACTGGGAGCGCCGCGAAGACCGACCTCAAGGTCGTGCGGCTCGAGGCCGAAAAGGGGACGTACAAGGTCGGCGAAAAGGCGCGCATCCTCGTGCACAATCCGTTCGGCGAGGCGACCGCGCTCGTCACCGTCGAGCGCGGCTCGGTGCTCCATCAGGAGGTCGTCACGCTGAAGGGATCGATGCCGGTCATCGAGGTCCCCGTGAAGAGCGAGTGGTTCCCGAACGTCTTTGTCTCGATCGATCTGGTGCGCGGTCGCATCAAGGCGCCGCCCGCCAAGGGGCTCGATCTCGGCGGACCGGAGCTCCGCGCCGGCACGACCGAGCTGCGGATCGATCCGGAGAGCCATCGCCTGAGGGTCGCGCTCACCCCGACGAAGGGGCAGCTCGCTCCCGGCGAGACGCTCGACGTCGACGTCGCGGTCACCGACACCAACGGCAAGCCGACGAAGGGCTCCGTGACGTTCTACGTGGTCGACGAGGGCGTGCTCATGCTCACCGGCTACAAGACGCCCGATCCGCTTCCGCCCTTCGCGGAGCGACTGCGTCTCGGCGTCTACGGCTTCGACAGCCGCGAGCACCTCGCGCACGTGCTCGCGCTCAAGCACGGCGAGAAGGTGCCGATCCTCGGCTGGGAGTACGACGCGCCCGACGGCTGGAACAAGGGGAGCGAGTACGGCGACGGCGGCGGCGAAGGGCGCTCGAACCCGCGCGCCGACTTCCGCGCGACCGCGTTCTTCGAGGCCGGACGCGTCACGGGCGACGACGGCAAGACCCGCTTCCGCGTGAAGCTCCCCGACAACCTCACGACGTATCGCCTGATGGCGGTCGCGGCGTCCGGTGACGATCGCTTCGGCTTCGGCGAGGCGCCGATCGTCGCGAGCAAGAAGCTCATGCTGCGCCCGGCGTTGCCGCGCGTCGTGCGCGTGGGCGACGTGTTCGAAGCGTCGATGGTGCTCGCGTCGAAGGACCTCCCCGCCGGTGACGTCGACGTCACGTTCAAGGCGAAGGGGCTCGTCGTGGAAGGGCCGACGACCGCGCGCGTGCGCCTCCTCCCCGGCGCTCAGGTGCCGGTCCGCTTCAA
>JBKJQC010000462.1:0-7145 GCA_046593995.1 Polyangiales bacterium | reverse complement strand
CGGAGTCGGTGTGGCCGTCATGACGAACGCGATGTGGTCGCCGGTCTTCGACGTGTGCGAGGCGGCGCTCGACGCCGTCTTCGGCTTGCCGCCGCGCGACGTCACGCCGCGCGCTCGGCTCGTCGAGCTCGAAGGTGGTTTCGAGTCGGAGGGGGACGTGGTGCAGGTGGCGCGCGACCGATGCGCGCCGAGTGGTCTCGCGCTCGACCTCGGACCTCGGCGGGGCGCATGGCTCGCGCCGGTCGCCGCCGACACCCTGGTGTGCCCCGCAGACGACGATCCGCTCAATCGGCGAATGGTCTCGGTGCGACGCGGCGAGGTCACGGTGGGTGAGCGCCGCTACACACGCCTCGCCTCGTGAAGCATCGTGATGGCGACCGGATCACTCGAGCATCTCGAGCATCCCGCCGCTCGGCGGGATGGTGATCGTCTCGCCGATCTTCGGGACGGCGAGGCGACGCAAGCGGCGGTCGCTCCAGCCGATGAAGCGCACGCCGGCATCGTCGAGCGATCGATCGGCCGTCACCAGGATCTTCGTCGGTCGGCCCCCGCGCGCCTCGGTCACCTCCACGCGGAGCGCGCCCTGGCGTGCGACGTGCCCCGCCTCCAGCGGATGCGCAGCGTCGCGGAAGAGTTGTTCGAACGACGTGCCGAGCATCTCTCCGCGGACCTCGAGCTCGAAGGTGCGGTCGTCGCGGCGCCGGAGCACGTGCTCGTAGGGGGCGAAGCTGATCACGTACATGCTCCCTCCGAGCGGGAGTCCCAACGTGCGGCGTACGAGACGCGTGTAGAACGCGACGATCGGGTTCGGCGCGACGGGCATGACGACGAAGCCGTCGTCGGGCGCGACCTCGAGGTCACGCGCGAGCCGCGTGAGCGAGTCGTTGACGCCGATGGCCACCATGTACTGCGGCGCCCACAACAGCGTCGCGAACACGGTGTGGAACACGAGGAACGTGGTGCCGACACCGCGCGCGAGGCGCTCGCCTTTCGCGCTCGGCTTCCGTAGCGCGAGCAGCATCGTCGCGAGCGCGCCGAACACGCCGATCGAGGGGACGATGAGCATGCGCGGAAGCGGAAAGGTGCTGGCGAACGGCAGGAGCGAGAGCGCGCTGCCACAGAGGAGCCAGCGAACGCTGCGGGTCGCCTCCGCGTCGAGGTGGCGCAACGTCGCGCGCAGGAAGAGGCCGAAGACGACGATCGCAAGCGCGCATCCCGCGACGAGCGTCGGGATGGCGTGTGGCTTCGCGATCCACAAGTCGAGCGGCGCGTTCACGAGCAGACCACCGGCGAGCGCGAGCAGACGCGCGGGAGCGGCCGTGAGGTACGCGACCGGCGACGAGAGCGGGTGGATGTACGAGCCGGAGCCCGCGGTGCCGTAGCCGAGCACCTTGTACATCGCGAGATAGAGGCCGGTCACGACGCCGTAGGGGACGAGCGCACGCACGCGTCGCAGCCACGGATCGGCGCTCCCTGCGAGCTCGTACGCGACGATGTACGCGGCCACGCCGAACGCAGCCTCGCCCGCGCACAAGGCGACACAGAACGCGAGGGGCGCGATGACTCCGCTCCGTCGATCGCCGTCCGTTCGATGGCGGAGGTGGAGAGAGACCGCGACGAGCGCGAACGCGGCGGCGACGAGCGCGTTGCGGTTCGCGAGCCAGCCGACCGGCTGCACGTGCGAGTCGTCGAGCACGAAGAAGAGGAACGCGAGCCCGGCGGCGTCGGTCCCGAGAACGCGTCGATAGAGCGCCGCGACCCCGGCGAGGACCAACAGGTACCAGCCGATCGAGTGAAGGTGATGGAACGCGGCGTGGTCGCCGAAGACCGCGTGGTCGAACCGGATCAGCGCGGTCGACAGAGGGCGGAAGAAGCCGATCTTCACGCCATGGTCGGTCCACCAGGGGAACGTGCCGTCGTCGATCCCTGCCTGCATCGACACGCGTTCGCCGGTCGCGAAACGGAAGAGATCCCACGGCTTCATCGCGGGGATCGAGCCCGGCTCGTGGATCGTCGCGCGGTGCGCGTGATCGTCGGCGAAGAAGCCGATGAGGAGCGAAGGCAACGTGAGCAGCGCCGTGACGAACAGCACCCGCCACACGTCACGCGACTTGTCCCGCGCGAGGAACCTCTCGAGCACGCGCACCTCCCCCCTCAGCCGGGGCGGAGCATACGTCAGGTGCGGCGTCGCGCGAGAGCTTCCGCGGAGACGAGCTGCTTCCGCCACTGACCGTACGCGCGACCGTCCGCCTCGAGCCGCGCGAGCTCGCGCTCCACCGTGGGAGCGACGGTGCCTGCAGGCGCGTCCCGCAGGGGCGTACCCGGCAGCGGCATGAACGTGTGGGAGTGCACGCGCGCTCCGAGCTCGGTCAACGTGCGCATCAGCGTCACCGTGGCCTCGGCGTCGGCTTCCTCTTCCGACGGGAGGCCGAAGAGGAAGTCCACGTTCGGTCGGAACCCGTTCGCGACGGCGATGCGGCAGGCGCGGACGACGTCCTCGACCGAGTGATCGCGGCGCGTCGCATCGAGCACGCGCTGCGAGCCGGACTGGCCGCCGATCACCAGGTTGTCGTTGTCGACCCAGCGCTTCAGGCGTCGGAGCGCCTCGTCGGTCACGTGCTCCGGCCGCACCTCCGACGGGAACGTCCCGAAGAAGACCTTGCCGTCGGGACCGATCTCCTCGCGCACCGCGGCGAGCAGCGCCTCCACGGCATCGAGGTTCGGCTCGGTCGTGCTCGAGCCGTAGGAGAGCGAGGTCGGCGTGACGAAGCGGACGTAGCGCAGGTTCTCTGCGCGCATCAGGCGTACGTGGGCGCGCACGTTCTCGACGCTGCGGTGTCGGAAGCGCGCCTTGAACATGTACGGCGTCTGGCAGAAGCCGCACGCGTAGATGCAACCGCGCGTGATCTCGATGGCGTTGAACCTGCGGTCCGGGACGTTGAACGCGGGGTACGCGTCGAGCTCGACGGTCTCACCGCGGCCGCTCGTCTCGTACTGGCCGTCGCGCAAGCGGCCGATGCCGCGCACGGTGAGGGGATCGCGCTCCTCGGCGAGCGCGACGAAGAGGTCGACGATCGTGCGCTCGCCTTCGCCGAGGGCCACGAGATCGAAGCCGAGTCGCAGCGTGGCGACGGGCTCGGCGGTCGCGTGGACTCCTCCTGCGATGTGCAGCCCCCGCGCGACACCCCGCGCGCGGACCGGCTCGAGGCGCCCCCCGACCTCCGTCGCCTCCGGCGAATAGAACGACCAGGCGACCACCGCCCGCTCCGCGCGTGCGACGGCCTCCGCGATCTCGTCGTCGCCTTTCACAAAGACGACCTCGAGGTCCCTCGTGCGCGCGTCGGCGCGGAGCGCGGCCGACAGCACGTTGAGCGCGTGGACGCCGTTCTTCTCGTGGACCGCGACGAGCACCGGGAGCCGCACGCGCCCGACCGTAGCGTCCCCGCCCGAAGGCGACGAGTCGGTCCTCGGCGATCAGGGTCTCGAGCTCCGCGATCAGTGTCGGCGGCGATTGCTGTCCACGCTCCCGGCCAGGATGGCTCGATCGAGCGCGTCGTCGGAGCGCTCTCGCTTCTCGAGCGTCTCGAGCGTCTCGAGCGGGCGAGCGCGGAGGCCGTGCGCGGGGCTCAGCGGAAGGAGCGACGGCAGCTTCGGCGCCGCCGGCGCCCGCACCGGCAGCTTCTCCTCGAGCGCGCGCTCGGCTTCCTCGGGGGTCGCGCCGTATCCGACGACGCGGGGGAACCCGTCGTCCGTCGCAGCGAACCGCAGCACGTACGCACGCGCCGAGGCTCCGGAGGGAAGACGCGTCGTACGGCGCACGGCGTCGACCTACCACGACCGCCGTCGAGTTCATTATTTGAAATCGCACCCGTACAGATCTCGAACTGAGGTTCAGGTTCTGAACGCTCGGTGTCGCTCCATTCCGCCAAGTTCAGGCAAAGCGGGGTGGCTCATCCGCTGCATTGGCGGAGAACCATGAACGCCATCGCGAAGACGCTGCTCTCCATCGTCGCCGCCACCGGTGCCCTGCTCGCGTTGCCGAGCGTCGCGGCGGCCGCCAACACGCCGGTCCTCCAGTACGTCTGGGGTGGTAGCGCGGGCACGGTGGTGTTCATCCACGGCAAGGGGAACTGCGGCCGCGGCGCGGGCGGCGACTGCGGCGACAACCCCGTGAAATACTGGACCAACGGCGCCAACGGTCAGAACATGCTGAACGAGTCGACGACGCGCTACACGTCGACCGGCACCCAGTACTTCGAGGCGTTCGCGATCGGCCACGACACCGAGAACCAGGGGTACTGGAGCTCCGCCGACAACGTCGCCAACTGCCTGCGCGACCTGAAGAACGGGACCAACAACAGCACCTGCAACCCGAACCTCTATCGCCGCACGAGCTTCCGCATCGTGACGCACAGCGCCGGCGCCGCGATCACCGACCGCATCATCTCCTCCGGCTGGTACACGGACCTGACGCCCTCGATCGTCGGCTCCGTCATCTCCGACCAGGGCGCCCTCGCCGGCGCGCGGTCCGCGAGCGCGCTCTACAACGTCGATGGCCAGGGGAACTGGGTCACCGGCTTCGTCTCGTGGGTCGCGGGGAAGTTCGGCTGGGAGCTGAAGAGCGAGGGCGGCTGGAGCCTCACGCGCGGCAACCTGAACAACGAGGCGAACCTCGGACGCCAGGGCAAGTCGACGATCCGCTTCCTCAAGATCGGTACGAGCGGCGGCAGCTGCTCGGCGAACAACAACAACTGGTTCTGCGGGGTGGGCGTCGACGAGCACGACAACGACTCGAAGATGGGCGCCGCGTGCTCCTCGGTCGGGTACTCGAGCGACGACGACTGCGACGGCATCCTCTGGCAGTACGACAGCGATCCGAGCGCGAACCCCAGCGCCTACGGCGGCGGCAAGTACAACCACCGCTTCACCGGCAACTACCAGCGCTGGTTCCTCTCGTGGGCCAACCACAGCCACGGACGCAACGACGCCTACACGACCAAGGGTGACTGGCAGAGCGCGTCGGGCTGCTACACGCGATCGCCCGGGACCTGCATCGGCCAGTACGGTCTGTGATCCGGAAAGACCGGAAAACCACCATTGCTCTCGCGATCGCGGCGCTCGCGCTGCTGTCGCTGTTCATCCTGTTGCGTGAACGGCCCGCGGCCGACAAGCCGGTCGTGATGTCGCCGGGCAACGCGCCCGCGACAGTCGATCCGAACGTGTGGCCGACGCAGGCGTCGCAGGCCACCGCCGCCATCGGCGCGCCCTCGGTGTCTGCGAGCAACGCTGCGCCGATCGCGAAGCCCGAGCAGCCGGTGCCGCCCACCGACGAGGGCTGGCCGTATTCGCCGGACACGCTGCCGCTCGTCGAAGCGATCGTCCCCGGCGAGGCCGAGTGGGACGACGTCACGTCGGACGCGGAGGGCACGTATCTCATTCGCGTGCGGCCCGCGTCGTACTTCTTCCGCGCGCCCGCCCCCATCGTCATCGAGCTCGAGGTGCTCGACAAATCCAAGGGCAAGCAGAAGGTCACGCGCGCGGAAGCGCAGATCAAGAGCGCGACCGGCGGCAAGAAGACCCCGGTCGACATGGACGCGAAGTTCGCGCTCTCGCCGGACGGTGTGTACCGCGCGACCTTCGCGCCGAACGAGACCCAGCAGAAGGGGCTGATGGGTCATGTGATGCTCCAGGCGCAGGTCCAGCTGTCGACCGGCAAGAGCTACATCGTGGCGTCGTCGTTCATGTACACGCGCGATCCCGACGGTCGGATCACCGGCAACTATCGCGACGAGATGCGAGACGGCTCGCTCTACATCGCGATGTCGGTGCAGATCGACAAGCCGGGTCTCTTCCAGATCCGTGGCGAGCTCTTCGGGCCCCAGTACCAGCCGATCGCGGAGACTCGGCTGACGAAGCAGCTCGAGCCAGGTGAGCATCGCCTCGAGCTGCACGTGTACGGCAAGGCGATCGTCGATCGCGCGCTCGATGGTCCCTATCGGCTCCGATACCTCTACCTGTCGCAGGGCTTCCCCGAAGACGGCTACGAGGCGATCGGTCCGATCCTCACCGACGCACACACCACCCAGGCGTATCCGTACGCGAAGTTCACGTCCGCGAAGTACGAAGCGCCGGCCGCCGAGGGGCTCGTGATCGGCCCGGGCGATCCCTCGCAGGCGAACAAGCCGCCGCCGCTCTTCGCGAAGCGGCCCGAGGGCCCGCCGGTGAACGTCCCCACCACGCAGGGCTCGACGATGCCGATGGGCGCGGACACGGTCACCGCGGATCAGGCGGAGAAGATGAAGGAGCCGCCGGCGGCGTCCGCGACCACACCGGCGTCCGCGACGGCCGGACCGCAGAACGTCGGTCCACCCCCGCCCTGATCGCCTACGGTGACGCGCGCCCGATGAAGCCCTGGGAGACGCTCGCCGAGGCGACCGCGAAGGGCGGTGGGAAGCTCGTGCTCCAGCGCCGCGATCGCGAGCACGTGATCCGCGTCGACGGGCAGGTGCTGATGACGAGTCGCATCCGCACGTCGGAGGAAGCGCTCGCGACCACGGCCGCCGAGGATCTGGAGCAGCGACGCGTGCCCGCGCCGCACGTCTTGGTCGGAGGCCTCGGCCTCGCCATCACGCTGCGCGCGCTGCTCGATCGTCTCTCGCCGAGCGCGCGCGTCACGGTCGCCGAGCTCTCGCCCGCGATCGTCGCGTGGAACCGGACGCTGCTCGGGGACGTCTCCGGGGACGCGCTCGCCGATCCGCGCGTCCACCTCGAGGTCGACGACGTGCTCCGCGTCGTGCCGCGACGCGCGCCCTACGACGCGATCGTAATGGACGTCGACAACGGGCCGTCGGCCGTCACCCGGCGCGACAACCACGCGCTTTACGGACCGCGCGCGCTCGCGGCCGCGCACGCTGCGCTCGCGCCGAACGGCGTCTACGTCCTCTGGTCGGCCGGCCCCGACGCGTCGTTCGAGCGCCGGATGCGGGACGCGGGATTCGACGTCCGGACGCGCGTCACGACGTCGGGCGGAGCGAAGCACGTCCTCTTCATCGGCTACGCCCGCTCGCGCTGCTCGCGCTAAATCAGCGATCTCGATTCTCGAACTCGGCGTACCAGATCGATTGAACACGGAGGCACGGAGGCAC
>JBKJQC010000978.1:0-3821 GCA_046593995.1 Polyangiales bacterium | reverse complement strand
GTTGCAGGTGCCGTTGCCGTAGCACGGGCCGCCGCTCGTTCCGGCAGGTGTCCCCTGATCTACGACGGTGCTTCCGTCACTGCAGCCGATGGCGGTGGCGCCGAACAGAGCGACCATCCACGTCGTGGCGCGGGCGTTCATCATCATGAGAGCTTACCTCTCGGATAAGAAAGTTTCCGACGTCTCCGACCCCTCGCCGGCTAGGGCGTGAAGCGGAGCGCCTGGTTCGAGGCTACGGCGCTCGCCGTGTTGAACGAGTGCTGCACGCCGACGCCGCCGGTGAGACTCTCGAGGCCGACGGTCGCCGAAGACCCGGTGGCGCGTGCGTTGTCCGCGGGCTGCATCCCGCAGTAGTGGAACTCGATCACGTTGGTCGTCTCGTACAGCTTCACCTGGAAGGACACGCGGTTGCTCGTCTCGCCCTTCGTCGTCCAGTGGGTCCAATCGATGACGAAACGGCGATTCGGCGAGTTCCCGATGACCGCCGAGCGGGCGGTGCTGGAGTTGCTGGGGTCCACCGCGAGGTCGTCCCAGAAGGGAGCGAGGAGACCGTTCGGTTGTGCGGCCGTGGGGATGGCGACGTTCACGGAGGCTGTGCTCACCCCGCCGCCGCCCGACGACGACCACAGCTGTGCGAAGCCGTTCGACGTCATCGACCAGTCGGTGACCGCGGTGCCGAAGAAATCGAAGGCGAAGGGGAGCCCAGCCTTGCTCGACGCGACGTCGTCGCCGCGCGCGCCGCTCACGTCGAACGCCGCGGTGAGCGGGTCGCATGACCCGGTGATGGTGGTCTCGACGTAGGGCGGTCGCGCCGCATCCGCGTCGCCGATCGCGCTGTCGATCGCCACGGCGCTGTCCGCAACGTCCGAACCGAGCGCGTCGATGGCGGCCGTCGAATCCGAGCCTGCAGCGTCGGTGGTCACGTTGCTCGTGTCGAGCGCCGCCACGCTGTCGCCGAGGGCGCTCCCGGTGTCCGCCGGACTCGCGCTGTCGCGGGTACCGGTGTCGCTGACCGTGGTGCTGTCGACGGCGACTGCATCAGTGCCGTCATCGGCCGGCGCGCTGTCGCCAAGCGGCGTCGTGTCCGCGGTCGGCGCGTCGTTGGTCGTCGCATCACCCGCCGCGCAGATGCTCGCGACGCACGACAGACCTGCGTTGCAGGTGCCGTTGTCGTAGCAGGGCCCATCGGCGGTTCCGGCAGGCGCGCCGGCCTCGACGACGGTGGAGCTGCCGCAGCCGGCGATCGAAACTCCGAGCACGGCAACTAGCAAACGGCGGTTCATGGTAAGCCCTCTGCGCGCCAGCGTAGCACTCGGCTCTGCGCCTGCTGCGGCTCCGAGAAGCGCCCGCCATCTCCGCGCGGGTGGCGTCACACGCAACGTCCGAATGGTTTCGCAGGCGAGCAAATCCATGGATGTAACCCCCTCGGTCACTTCGCAAGCGTCGACGACCGAGCCGCCGAGTGACCCGCAGGGTCACGGCGGCACACGACTCGCCGTTCAGATATGGCTCGGAATCAGCGGCCTCTTCGCCGTGCTCGCCCTCGCCGTCGCTCTGTCGCTGGCGGGCGTGATCGGGTCCTATCAGGCGCTACGGCATGTCGCACAACTGTCCGCCGCCGAACGGGAGGCCGTCGCCATCGGGGTGGCGGCACGTGAGCAGTACATGCATCAGTCGCACGGGGCGCTGCTCCGCGACGAGAAGCATCTCGGTCACGAGCGACAATGGGCAGACGCTCTCGAACGTCACGCCAACGCCCTGCGACCGATGGTCGGCGAAGCGCAGCGCGCGCAGCTCGATACCATCGAGGCGCAGAGCACCGCCCTCAGCAACATCTTCACGCACGAGATCTTGCCGGCGGCGATCGCCGGCGATCTCGCGCGCGTGCGCAAGGCCCATGGTGCGGCGGAGCACCGCGTCGATGCGATGATCGGCGCATCGAACACGTCGGTCGCGGAGCTCGCGGGGCGAAACCGCGACGCGTCCGAGTACGCGTTGAAGCTCGCCTACCGGATGAGCGTCGCGGCCGTCGCGACGACCTTGCTCGCGGGGACGATCGCCGTCCTGCTCGCGATCACGTTCGTGCGCAGAATGTTGTCCCCCGTCGCCGCGTTGAACGCAGCCGCGGCACGGATCGGAGAGGGCGACTTCGACGCCGAGGCGCCGCCGACGCGCACCGTGGAGTTCGAAGAGCTGCGTCGCGGCCTGAAGCACATGGCGGACCGTCTGCGCGATCGCGAACGAAAGCTGCTGCAGGCCGAGCGCCTCGCGACGCTCGGCACCGTCGCCGCAGGTGTCGCGCACGAGCTCAATAACCCCCTCGGCGTGATCCTCGGCTACCTGAGGACGGTGGGCCGACGGCCGGAGTCAGCACCCCTCCGCGACGAGCTGCGCATCCTCGAGGAGGAGGCGCAGCAATGCCGAACGATCGTCCGGGACCTCGTCACGTTCGCGCGCGAACCGCGTCTCGATAGACGCCGCATCGAGCTCGTCTCGGTAGTGCGTGAGGTCTGCGAAAGACTGCGCATCTCTGGCGAGCTCGGGGACGTCGCAGTCGTCATCACCGACGCCGCCGAGGCGACCGTCGACGCCGACGAGGTGAGAATCGGGCAAGTCGTCCGGAACCTCGTCCTCAACGCGGTCGCAGCGTCACGCCCGCACTTCCCCGTGGAGCTGTCGATCGAGCGACGAGATGGGATCGCTTCGATCGTCGTGCGGGATCGTGGCCGCGGAATCGAGGCGGCAGACGTACCCCACGTGTTCGAGCCGTTCTTCTCGCGGCACCCTGGAGGGAGCGGGCTCGGTCTCGCGGTATCCCACGGGATCGTGCGGAGTCATGGCGGCACCATCGACGTCGAGAGCCGCGCCGGTGAGGGGACGACCGTCACCGTACGGCTGCCGGCGCCACCGGAGTCGCGATGACCGCTCGAATCCTCGTCGTCGACGACAAGCCGAACATGCGAACGCTGGTCGCGAGCATCCTCCAAGATCTCGGCGACGTCGTGACCGCGGACGGTGGTACCCGCGCGTTGGAGCTCCTGCGCCAAGGCACCTTCCACGTCGTCGTCACCGATATCCGCATGCCGGACATGAGCGGGGAGGAGCTTCTCCGGGCGGTGCGAAAGCTCGAGAAGCCACCCGAGGTGCTGCTGATGACGGGCTACGCCACCGTCCAGAGCGCGGTCGAGGCGTTGCGGCTCGGTGCCTACGACTACCTGACGAAGCCCTTCGATCCCGACGACATGAAGCACGCGGTGGAGCGTGCGCTCGCGAAGCGCGGCGTCGGCGCCGCGAGCTCGAGCGTGCGGCCAGGGAGCACGCCGTGGCGCGGCATGGTGGCGAGCTCCGCTGCGATGCGCGATGTGTTTCGGCTCGTGGAGAAGATCGCGCCCAGCGATTCCACGGTGCTCTTGCACGGAGAAAGCGGCACGGGAAAAGAGCTTCTCGCACACGCGATTCACGAAGCGAGCGCGAGGGTGTCGAAGCGCTTCGTCGCCGTGAACTGCGCGGCAATCCCTTCGACACTGATGGAGTCCGAGCTGTTCGGATACGCGAAGGGCGCCTTCAGCGGCGCCGCAGCGCCGCGGGCGGGGCTCTTCGAGAACGCCGACGGAGGGACGCTCTTCCTCGATGAAATCGGCGAGATGCGGCGTGCACTCCAAGCCAAGCTCACGCGCGCGCTCGAGGCTCGCGCGGTCCGACGGGTCGGGGAGTCGCAGGAGCGCGACGTCGACGTTCGCATCATCGCCGCAACACATCGCGACCTTCCGTCGCTGGTGGCGCAGGGCGCGTTCCGCGAGGATCTCTTCTATCGCCTCAAC
>JBKJQC010000295.1:0-4403 GCA_046593995.1 Polyangiales bacterium | reverse complement strand
CGCCTCCTCGCCTCCCCGTCTCCCTGTTGGTGCTTCGTGGAGGCGAGCGAAAGTTTCACGACCTCTCAGTCGCCAGTCGCCACTCGCCAGTCGTCAGCGTCAGTCGTCAGTGTGAGGAGCGGAGAGCATCATGAGCAGCCGGACCAAGACACGGATTCTGGGAATGATCGCGGTCACCGGTGTCGCGCTCGCTTCCGCATCTGTCGGGGAGACGGCGCCCGTCGCTTCGGTGTCGAAGGCGTCGACCTCGAAGGATCGGACCGAGGTCTCGATCACCGTATACAACCAGGCGTTCGGCCTGGTGCGCGAGGTTCGCGACGTCGAGCTCGCGAAGGGCAGGGTGGCGCTCGAGTTCCGCGACGTCGCGTCGCAGATCCAGCCCGAGACGGTCGCGATCAAGTCGCTCTCGGGCGCGAACGCGCTGAACGTCCTCGAGCAGAACTATCGCTACGATCTGCTCAGCCCCGGCACGCTCCTCGAGAAGTACGTCGGCAAGCACATCAAGGTGTATCGCTACAACGAGAAGCTCGGAAAGGAAGACGCCTTCGACGCCGAGGTCCTCGCGGTCAACGGCGGCTCGCCCGTCCTGAAGATCAACGGCGAGATCACCTACGGGTTCCCCGGACGCCTCGCGTTCCCCGAGGTCCCCGCGAACCTCATCGCGAAGCCGACGTTGGTCTGGCTCGTCGACAGCACCGCGCCGAAGCAGAAGATCGAGGTCACGTACCTCACGCGCGGCTTCTCCTGGAAGGCGGACTACGTGCTCGTCATCGACGAGAAGGACACGATGGCCGACCTCACCGGGTGGGTCACGCTGGTGAACGGTACCGGCGCGTCGTACGAGAACGCGAAGCTGAAGCTCGTCGCCGGCGACGTGCAGAAGGTCAGCGAGTACTCGGGGTACGACTACGCGCCGAAGAGCATGCCCGTCGGCGCCTCGTCCGGTGGGAAGCCCTTCAAGGAAGAGGGCTTCTTCGAGTACCACCTCTACACGCTGCAACAGCCGACGACGGTGCTGCAGAACGAGCAGAAGCAGGTGACGCTGCTCGAGGCGCAGGGCGTCGGCCTGAGGAAGAAAATGATCTTCTTCGGCGCGAGCTATTACTACCGTGGCTCCTACGGTCAGGTGGTCGCGAACCAGAAGGTCGGCGTCTACCTCGACATCGACAACAAAGAGCAGAACCACCTCGGGATCCCGCTCCCGAAGGGGATCGTCCGCGTCTACAAGGCCGACAAGTCCGGCGCGAAGCAATTCATCGGCGAGGACCGGATCGACCACACCCCCCGGGACGAGAAGATCCGCATCAAGATGGGCGAGGCGTTCGACGTCGTCGGCGATCGCCGGCAGATGACGTGGAAGACGCTCGGCTCCTGCGGCTCCGAGAGCGAGTGGGAGATCTCGTTGCGCAACCACAAGGACGTCGAGGAGACGGTGGAGCTCTACGAGCCGATCGGCGGCGACTGGGAAATCCTCAGCTCCTCGCACCCTTCGACGAAGAAGGACGCGCACACGTTCACCTTCGAGGTGAAGGTCCCGAAGAAGGGGGAGACGAAACTGAAATACAAGGTGCGCACGCGCTGGTGTTGAGCACGCCTGCGCGGTGTACGCTGGCCGCGTGATCGCGCGCCCGTTCCTCGTCGTCGCCTGGATGCTGAGCGCTGCGAGCGGTGCGTGTGGCGGCGCCGTCGACATCCCCGACGACAGCGAGACGGGGGTCGCCGACGCCGGTGACGATGGCTACGTCGGACGCATCGCAGCGCCGATCTCGGGCGCGTTCGGGAAGCCCGGCGCCTGCGCCACACCGTGCCCGACGCTCCCACCGAAGGCCGACGATGCGTGCGCGCCGGAGCGCGTCGGCATCGAGTGCGAGTACGGCGAGCTCTTCGACCCGAAGTGCAACACCGTTGCGCGCTGTGTCGCCAACGGCACGCTCGCCCGCTGGACCATCGTCCGTCCCTCCGGCGCGTGCCCCACGACCGCACAGCTGCAGGACGTCGTCTGTCCCTCGAGCCCGTTCGGCCCGGAGCGCGGCAAAGCATGCTCCCTCGACGGCGCCATGTGCACGTACGTCGACGGCGTCTGCGGATGCAGCGGTGGAGGGGGCGACTCGGGGACGGATCTCACCTGGTCGTGCGCCGTCTTCACGTGCAAGGGCCCTCGCATGCGCCTCGGGTGCAGCTGCTCGGGCGCGCTCGCGTGTCAGCACGGAGGGTGTACGGGCACGCTCGATCACGGCGTCGACATCGCCTGCAACGCCGACGTGTGGAAGCGCCCCGTCAACTGCCAGTGACTCTCCCGAGAGAAGCGCGGCGGTGAGAGAGTTGGCCGCGAGACGGTCCGTTCCGCACGATCGCGATCGTGAACCACCGCCCCCTGTGCCAGAGATCGTCGGCGTCATCGGTCGGCGACGGCTGGCTCGAGAAAGCCGCCGACCGCCGCTCCGTCCGAAAGTTCGTGCGCCTCGACTGCGAGGTCGTGCGCGAGCGTGACTTCCGTCGCGTGGGGACGCGCGCGCTCGATCTCTCGACGAGCGGTCTCCGCGTCGTCGGCGACGCGAGTGCAGTCCTCACCGGCGAGCCCGTGATCCTCACGTTCCGCGCGCCCGGGAGCGACACCTGGATCGACGCAGAGGGGACCGTCGCCCGCGTCGTCCACGGCCGCCGCGCCGAGGACTACGGACCGTCCGTCGGCGTGCAGTTCCGCGCGCTCGATCCCGACCTCACGACGCTCTTACGGAAGCAGCTCCTGAAGTGCCCGCCGCCGATGCCTCGCCGCGCGGCCCGCGTCGACTACGCGGCGACCGTGCGGCGCATCTCGCGAATGTGAGGGGGCGCGTGTGAGGCTGCTACCTACTTGGCCCTCTCCCTCGCGCGCTCTCACGATCGCGCCATGCTCTTCGACTTCCTCCCGACGGATCAGGAGCGCGTCGCGTTCCGTCACACGCTCCACGTCGACTGCCAGATCGTGCGCGAGCGTGACTTTCGCCTCGTCGGCCGGAGGACGCTCGACATCTCCGCGACGGGCGTGCAGATCGTCGCCGAGCTCGCGGACGTCGCCATCGGAGAGAGCGTCATCGTGAGCTTCCGCGCGCCGCGCACCGATCGGTGGATCGACGCGGAGGGCGTGATCGCGCGCGTGATCGACGGACGGCGACGCGGAGACGTCGCACGCGCCGCGGGCGTGCACTTCGCCGGGATGGATCGCACCTCGTTCACGTCGCTCAAGACCGCGCTCCGTCGCCTTCCTGCGACGCGCGCTCGTCGGCCGTCGCGGCTCGATTACGCGGCGATGACCCGCGTCGTATCGCTGATGTGATTCGCGCGTAAGATCGCCCCATGCGGTGGGCGATCCTCCGTGCGTGGTGCGTGAGCGCGTGTGTCTCCGCGTGTGGGAGCTCGTCCGAGCCTCCGGCCGCGCCGCTCCGCGATTGCGGCACGTGGCGCGCAGGGCCTGCGCTCCTCGACGCGCGCGAGTACGCGCCGCCGTTCCTCCTCGAGGACGGGCGGGTGTTCGTCGTCGGTGCTCATTTCAAGGGACGCGGCGTGCCCGTCGACACGGCGGAGATCATCGACGTCGCCGCGAATACGTCGAGCTTCACCGGCTCCTTCGTGAGCTCGAGAACTGTCGTCGGCACTGGCGGCACGGTGCGCCTCCTCGACGGCCGCATCTTGAGCGCGAGCCCGTTCCCGATGCTCGAGGCACCGCCGATCGACTCCGAGATCTGGGATCCGCGCACCGGCAGCTGGTCTTCGACCGGCACGATGACGATCGGCGGCGGACCGGCGATCACGCTGCCGGATGGCCGCGTGCTCGTCGCCGGAGGCATCGACTGGAGCGTCGACGCGCCGCTCGCGCGCGCGGAGGTCTGGTCTCCGACGACGAACGCGTGGACGACGATCGCGCCGATGACGACGCCGCGCACCGGGCACGCGCTCCTCGGGCTGCCTCGCGCGCGCGTGCTCGCGATCGGCGGCTTCGCGAGGTATCCCGACGCGCCCGGCGTGGGCACCTCCGAGATCTTCGACGTCGCCGCCGGCACGTGGGGCCACGTCGCGAAGACGGCGATGCCCCACGCCCACCAAGCGCTCTTCCTCGTGGATGGAAGCATCCTCGCGGCGGGCGGCGGCGCGGAGAGCGGCGGTTACAAAGAGGAAGTCTCGACCGCGGAGCTCTACGACGAGGCAACGAACGTGTGGACGGCGACGACCCCGATGCATGAACGACGCTCCCGCTTCACGCTGACGCTGCTCGCCGACGGTCGCGTGCTCGCCGTCGGCGGCGGCCAGGACTCGGCTGTGACGTCCGGCGCCGAGATCTACGATCCCCGCACGCGCGTCTGGACGCTGACGTTGCCGATGTCCCGGGGACGCGGCGGCCACACGGCGATCCGGCTCCTCACGGG
>JBKJQC010000107.1:0-3730 GCA_046593995.1 Polyangiales bacterium | reverse complement strand
GTTCGAATCCCGTTGGGGACGCCCTTTTCACACGGCGAAAGAAGCTGATTTCAGCTTGCCTTCGCTTCCGGTGCCGTCAGGTTGCCGCTCGGGGCCGAGCGGCTCTCGAGCGCCTTGATGAGATCGGTCCCCGAACCTGGAGCCAGGTGCGAGTACCGCATGGTCATGGTGATCGAGGCGTGCCCCAGCCAGTCCTGCACCTGGCGGATGGAGACACCGGCGACCACCAGCTGCGACGCGAACGAGTGACGGAGGTCGTGCCACCGCACCTTACGCACGTCCGCGCGCGCGGACGCCGTCAGGAGGCGGTAGTGCAACTTCCAGATCGTGAGGGGCTCACCCTTGCCGTCGCAGAAGACGTTCGCGCCCCGTGAATGGCGGATCGCCTCGAGCGCGTTCTTCACGGTGTCGGTCATCGGGAGCTTGCGCTCGCGACCCGACTTTGTCGGACCGACCACGCCGAGCGTCGACGAGCGCCGGAAGATGATCTTCCGGTTCTTGAAGTCGACGTCGCCCCACTCGATCGCGAGCTGCTCGCCCGCGCGTGCTCCCGTGTGGAGCGCGAAGACGAACAGCGCGTGCTCTTGCTCATCGCGGGCAGCCGCGATGAGCGCGTCGGATTCCTCGCGTGACAGGTGATCGAACTTCGAGTCCGGCACCTTCACCTTCGGCAGCTTGGGGATGGTATCGAGGATCTCCCATTCGACCGCCGACGCGAGGATGCGCCGGAGCGTCGCGCGCACGTTCTTCCGCGTCTTCGGTCCGACCTTCTCGGTGAGGTCGGCGAAGAAGCGGTCGACGCGCTCGCCACGGATGTCGTCGAGACGCACCAACGCGAAGGCGGGCTTCAAGTACAACTTGAGGTGCCCCTCCTTCTCCTTGATGGTGGTCGCCCGGTTCCCCGCAGACGCGGGGTACGTGGGCAACCATCGCTCGTCGACGAACTGGGAGAACAGCGGAGCCTCCTTTGCTTTCGGTGCCGGATTCAGGAGCAGCGCGCGGACCTTCCGCTCGTACTCCTCGGCGCCTCGTTTGGTCGGCACGGGCGAGACCTTGCGGACTCTCTCGCGTCGGCCGTCAGGGTGTTCGTAGTCGACATCGACCATCCAGTACTCTCGCGTCGAGCCCGTCTTCGGGTCTCGGCGCTGCACGCGACGCACGCTCATGGGTTGCTCCGTGAGGTGAGCCGCGATCTTGGCTTCGACCGAAGAATAGCACCGCGCGGAGCTCGCGTACGTCTCACGCTCGCGAGGATGGTCACGACCCCGGGGAACTCCACGGCGCGTTCGATCACGCGGACGGTGAGGCATGCGTTGCTCACTGCGCATCACGCTGAGCATCGCGGCCGAGGCCCTGAGGGCCGTGCTGACACCGATTGGATCCGCGTGCGTCGCGGCGATGCTCGTCTCGTGCGGCGCCCGCGTCGACGAGAGCGCCAACCCGCCGGCACTGCGCCCCGCTGATCCGACAGTCGTGCAGATCACCGTCGCCGCCGGTCATGCCTGCGTGCTGCGCGCCGACCGGCGGATCGTATGCTGGGGTGGCAACGTCCACGGTCAAGCGGCTGGCGCGGAGTGCCTTCACGAGCCTGCGTGCATCACCGCGCCGCACTTCGTGGATGGCCTCGGCGCGGCGACGAGAATCGTGGCGTCCAACGACGCGACGTGCGCACGAGTCGAGAGTGGCGCGCTCTGGTGCTGGGGTGAAGACTCTGTCGTCGCGTGCACCCCGATGGATGCGAGTACGCGCCGCACGAGCTCACGGACGTCGGGCGCGTGGAGCGATTCGATCTCGCCGAGAATCACCTCGCGGTCGTCCACGCTGACGGGACCGTCGGCGCGTGGACGGGCGTGACGCGCAGAAGGCCGGAGGGCTTGCTACCCCACCTCCGCGATGCGGTCGAAGTTAGCCAGCGCACGTCGTCGGGTCACCGCGGTTCGTCGCGCGAACGGCCGCTTTGTGCAGAAATCGGCCATCGCACCACCTGTGATTTCCTGCACTTGCCGCGCGGCACTGAACAGCGTCCCGCGCGCGCACCGCGCCTACTTCGTCAGCAACGCGCTCCGCGAGAGCGCAAAGATTTGCCCGGGCGTGAGCGTCGTCCCGTCCTTCATCAAGTTCGGGACATCCGGCGACGTGTCGTCGATGGGATCGGGATAGATCTTCCCGGACACCCCCTTGTTCTCGACGTGCTGCAACGCCATGAAGTGACAGACCTCGTGTGCGAACGTGCGCGCGAGCTCGGCGTCGCTGCCGTTGCGGAGGATGACGCCGAAGTAGTAGCTGTCACGCTCCGGCGGCCCGGGAGTGCCGAGGCTCAGCCCCGCAACTCCGCTCACGAGTTGATCGATCACGAAGACGTTCAGTGCCGGCGTCGAGACCTTTCCGGCGCCGAGCGCGGCAAGTCCGGCGGCCCCGCCGTCGGGCGGCTCCTGCGGCTCGTTGAAGTCGAGCATCGACGACATGCCGCTCCCCTTCACGGTGAACGCGCCATCGACCACGAGCCGGATCCCGGCTTGATCGAAGATCTTTTGCGCCGCGCCGAGGAACCCCGGTGTCGAAGTCATCTCGAGGGTCTCGGACACCGCGAGCGCGTTGAGGTGAAGCGTCGACGCGCCGTCGTCCTCCGGCATGTAGATGCGCACGCTGACCTCGCCATCCGTCGCGTCCGAGACCACGCGGAGCGATGCGCTTCCCTCCGTCGCGACCTGGCCGGGCGCGTACGGGTACACGTGCGTGAACGTCCCAAGCCGGATCGACTGGAACAGGTCACCTGGCATCGCCCCGGTCTGTTCCGTTGCGTACGCCTCCCGCATCGTCGGACCGTACGACTTCGACACGTCGAGGTTCGTGCGCTCGACGCCGTCTCCCAGCCGAAGGGCACCGAGCGCGTAGAGACAATCCTTCGCGCCGGTCACCACCACCGTGATCGAACGCGAGTGGGCGGGCACCGCGAATGAGATCGGATCAGAGAACCCCGTCGACCGGATCGTGGTCCTGACCGATTGGTTGCGAGGTGCATCGGCAATCGCCGCTGGGCGGGATGAGTCATCGCTCGCGCTGCATCCGATCGCTACGCAACCGGCGAACGCGATGGCCAGGAAGAGTCGCATCTACCGACGCTCGCGCGGTGTCCGAGCCCGGTCAACCTCGATGCTTCGGCCCTGAGCTGCGGCCGCCCGACCCCGAACGGCGGCATGTCCGACCCGAGAAATCGCGAGATGCTCCTCGCTGGATCGCCGCCGGGCGCCACGCTGGTCGCGCCTTCGCGCGGCGTGACTCCGGCGGTCACATGCCAAAAGCGAGGGTTGCACGGCGGTCCATCGACCGGCATAACGACGCCGACATTTCGATCTCGCCGCCGGCCGCGGCGCCGATGAGGAGCCATGCTGAAGTACTTGATGTTCGGTCTATTCGCGGCCACGGCAGGCTGCTCGGATGACGCTGCTGGCCACGATGGCGCACACGACCCCGCGGCGGAGGACGTCGGTGCCGAGTCCGGCGGCGACGATGTCGCCGTCGCTGCGGACACGGGCGCCGCCGCCGTCGACGCACCGACGGGAAAGCCAGCGACGCCCGCGGTCACCACCGTGATGGCGATGGCCGGCGCATGGCACGTCGCCTGGAAGACGAACGACACCACGCTGACGAAGATCGAGCTCTGGCGCACCAACGACGGCGCGGAGGCAACGCTCGTGAAGTCGTTCGCCGGCACCGCCAAGGACTGGCA
>JBKJQC010000946.1:0-2521 GCA_046593995.1 Polyangiales bacterium | reverse complement strand
GCAGCTCCTGGACGGCGTGCGGGACGAAGCCCTCGTGCTTCGCCTTCACCGTCAGCGTGATGCGATCGGCTCGGTGCGCGGAGCTCGACACCGAGTAGCACCGCGTGTGGCGCGTACCCGCGATCTCGATGCCGACGCGCACGTGCTGACCGGCGAGGTGGCCGCGCCAGTTCGCGTTCGGGCGGAGGACGACGGTGGTCGTCGTCGGCGTCTCGCGGATGATCTGTTCGACGGTCGCGCGGACGTCGCGCACCGACCATGCTGGGTCGACCAGCCGGAGGTACGCGTCGATGCCGTGAGGGGCGGCGAAAGCCTCTACCAGCGGTGAGCCGAGGAGGGCGTGCAGCGGGCGGGCGAGGTGCGTACGCACCGGAAGCACAGGGGCATCGGACATTGGGGTCGTCCTCGTCGAGCTAAAGTGAGTCACGTCGTGATACACAGTGATACGTCGTGATACCGTTCGCGCAAGGGTCAAAACGCGTCGGTACGACTGTTCACTCAAGGTGCACCGCGTCAAAGTCTCTGTCAACGGTTGTGCACTGAAAACATCCCGCCCGGAGCGTACGTTGCGTAATCCTTACGAAACTGTACGATCTCGCACATGCCGTGACCGTCCTCCGACGTGCACGCGTGTACAGGATGCGCCACCGCACACGCCGAGAGGATCCCGCCCCGCGGGCACAGCAGAAGCAGCAGACCCGTCAGGCGCTGCTCGACGCTGCCCTACGCCTGGTCGCGGACAAGAGCTTCGACAGCGTGTCGTTGCGTGAGGTGACCCGCGAGGTCGGGATCGTCCCGACCGCGTTCTATCGGCACTTCGACAGCATGGACGAGCTCGGGCTGGTCCTGGTGGACGAGACCTTCCGCACCGCGCGAAGGCTCATGCGGGCGGCCCGCGAAGGGGAGATCCCGGCCGAGCAGCGCATCCGGCGCTCGGCTGGAACACTCGTGCACTACGTCCAGGCGCATCGCCCGTACTTCCAGTTCCTCATCCGGGAGCGCTTCGGCGGCGTCGCGGTGATCCGGAGCTCCATCCGGTCGGAGATCCGGCTGTTCCAGAGCGAGCTCGCGACCGACCTCGCGCGCACGTCCGAGCTCACGCACTTCGACACCGCCGACCTGCAGACGCTCGCAGGCCTCTTGGTCACGTCGATGATCGCGATCACCGAGCAGGTCGTCGAGACCTTCACCGAGCAGGTCGTCGAGCTGCCACCGCGCGGTGAAGGTCTCGACGAGGTCGCGCGGCTCGCCGAGAAGAGCCTGCGCCTGATCCTCCTCGGCGCCTCGGTCTGGAAGAGCAAGCGCGATCCGATGCCGCCGATCGACTGATCAAAGACCCAAGTCGTACGTCGCGCCGACCGCGCCACCGAGGAAGTAGTGCGTCGCGCCCACGTCGGGCGGCGACTCGACGGTGCTACCGGGCTGCGCGAAGACGATGTTCGAGTAGGAGCCGAACGTGCCCCACGCGTATGCGAGGACCGTCAGCGTCGGGATCGGCTTGTAGGCGACGCCGAGCTTGAGGCGGAGCGGGTTCAGGCCCGTCATGGTGACCTCGATGCCGTCGGTCGCGTCGTCGAGCTTGGTGCGCCGCAGAGAGATCGACGCGTCGGCGTACAGCCCGAACAAGCTGTTCGGGTGGCTGTTGAACATCAGCCCGAGGCCATACGCGTCGGTCGTCGCTGTGAAATCGGCCTTCTCTCTCGAGAAGCCGCTCTTGCTCATGAAGCCGCGCTGGAAGAACACGTAGGCAGCGAGCGGCTCGAGGAAGCGAAAGCCGACGTCGACCTCCAGGCCTGGTCCCCAGCCGAAGTAGTCCGCCTGATCGCTCGTGCGGACCCCTTCGTCGTTCTGTCGCGCGAGCGACGGGAAGGTGCTGGTCGAGGGGTCGAGGATCTGGCCGCCGGGGCTCACGTTGGAGAGCGAGAGCCCGAAGACTATCGCGCGCTTCGGAGCACGCTTCTCCGGCTCTGGATCGGTCTTCGGCGGCTCGGGCTTCGCGGGCGCGGGCGTGGGCTTCGTCTGGGCGACCTTGTCGTCGTCCTTCAGCAGAGGGGGCTTCGGCAAAGGGGGCTTCGGCAGAGGCGGCTTCGGTGGAGTGGGGATGCTCCCCGGCTCCTTCGCCTCGAAGACCACGTCACGCGTCTCCTTCTCGGCGACGGTGATCTCCTGCGAGTCGGCGGCGATCCCCTCGCCGGTGATCTCGACGAGGTGCTTGCCGACGTCGACCGGAACGGCAGCGTCGATCAGCGCGGGGCTGACGGGGGTGCCGTCGATCCGCAGATCGTATTTGCCCTTCTGGATCCCTGTCACCTTCGTGCGGATGCGCGGCACGCGCGGTCGCAGCACGTCGCCGGCCTTGCGGGCGGCCTCGTACGCGTCCTTCTGCTTCGGGTCACCCTGCCCCTCGACCGTCGCCTTCGCGTACGCGTCGAGCGCTTCGATCCAGTGACCGAGCCTCTCCGCACAGTACCCCTCGTGGTAGCGGACGATCGCGGTCGACTTGATCTGCACGACCTTGCGG
>JBKJQC010000929.1:0-4374 GCA_046593995.1 Polyangiales bacterium | reverse complement strand
AGAGGTCTAGGGTCTAGGGTCTAGGGTCTAGGGCGCGGAAGTCGTGCGCCTGCGACGCGTCGCTGCTCGCGCGGGCCCCGGTCTTCAGTCGTCAGTCGTCCGAGAGCGAGAGCGAGCAACGTCGCGGCTCGTCTCGTTCTCGTCTCGTGCTGACGACGGACGACTGACGACCTCTCGTCTCGCAACCCTAGACCCTAGACCCTAGACCCTAGACCTCTTCTCAGAACTCGACTTCGGCGTCCTGCAACAGCCCCGGGATCGTGCCGAGGTCGACGTCCGTGAGATACGGCGGGCCTTTGCCGATCGCGCGCACGTTCGCTTCGATCTGGCCGACGCTGCGCGCGCCGACGACGCACGACGTCACGAGCTGATTGCTCAACACGAAGCGGAGTGCTGCGCTTCGGAGCGTGTGCACATCGTCGTGGACGAGCGGTCGCATGGCGGCGACCTGGCGCAGCCGTTCGTGGAGATCTTCGGTCGTCCAACGATCGCGTCGGTGATCGCCCTCGACGAACTGTCGATCCGCGGGCCAGGTGCCGCACAGGAGGCCGTAGGCGAGGGGGGAGCGCGCGAGGACGCCGACGTTCGACTCCTTCACTTCGCTCGTGATCGCGTTCAGATCGCGCTGGTGGAAGAGGTTGTAGGCGAGCTCGATGACCACCGCGCCGAGCTCGATCGCGACCTTCGCGACCTCGGCGTCGCCGCAGCTCACGCCCCAGCGCTTGATCACGCCCTCCGCTTGCAGCTCTTCGACCGCGCCGATCGCCTCGCCCCGGCGGAGCGTCTCCACCGTCGGGTTGTGCAGTAGGTACAAGTCCGCGGGGCGACGGAGGCGCTCGGCCGAGCGCGCTGCGGAGCGGTGGAGGAACATGCGCTCGAAGCGTTTGCGCGGCGGCGTCGCGGCGAGGTCGTTCCCTCCGCGCGTGCAGACGTAGACCGCGTCGTCCTTCTCGAGCACGCGTCCGATGCGCGCCTCCACCGGCTCCTTGCCATCGCCTGCGCCGTAGAGATCCGCCGTCTCGATCAGCGTGATCCCGAGCTCGCGCGCGCGGAGCAGGATCTTGTCGGCGTCCTCGTCCTCGATGGGCCCGTACGCGTCGCCGGCGAGCCCCCAGGTCCCGAGCGAGAGCTCCGAGACGATCAGCCCACTCTTCCCGAGCGTTCGTGTTCGCACTGTCTATCGAACCGCGTCAGAGGTCGAGCGCGGCGTCGAGGAGGACGCCGAACGACTCGGGCTTGAAGGTGCGGACGGCGGTCACGAAGGAGGCGATCTCCGCCGGCGTGATGTCCGGGATGATCACCGCGGCCTCGATCGAGACGACCTGCTCGACGGTTTTTGCGTGCGCGGTGGGGGCGGCGAGCGCGACGGCCACGACCGCCTCCCGCGGCGGAGGCGGCTGCAGATGAGCGACGGGCGCGACCTCGATTGGCGCAGGCGGCGCCGGGTCGAAGGCCAGTGCTTCGACGCGAGCTGCTGCGACGGCGGACGCTTCGACGGAGGCCGCTTCGACGAGCGCCGCCCCGGCGGGCTCGCCCTCCTCGCGCATGTGGCGTGACGGAACCTCGGGGACGAAGTTGTACTGCGTGGCAGGCGGCTCGGAGTCGGGCGCTTCCTCGATGACTTCGGGCGCAGCGGCGACGCGGGCGGACTCCGGCTCCGCGGGCGCCTCGACGATCGCCTCGGGCTCTGCAGGCGCCTCGACGATCGGCTCGGGCTCCGGCTCGAACGTCGCGGTCGCCAGGGGCGGGACCGACTCGGGCTGCGCCTCTGGTTCCGGCTCGACGAACGGCGCGATCGCGATCGGCTGCGCGATCGCTTCGGGCTCCGGCGAAAGATCCTCCTCGCTGCGCGCGCTGCGCGCGAACGCGGGATCGAGCGGCACGACCTCGCTCGTCAGCGGGATCGACGGCGCGACGCGGAGGTTGCGCGCGGACTCCGGCGGAGGTGACGGCTCTTCGTGCAGCTCGAGGCCGTGCTCCTCTTCGGTGATCGCGCCCGCGACGGGAACCCGCGAGCTCTCGTGCGGCGACGCGACGAGCGACCTTCCGGACGCCGGCGGCTCGGACGCGCGCTCCTCGACGTGCGGCTCCTCCTCGACCTCGATCTCGACGACGGGCTCGTCGTGCACCTCGTCGGCGGGGCCGAGCTCCTCGAGCTCGAGCGCCATCTCGGCGACCTCGAACTCGCCGCTCACGGCATCGACGTGCGAGACCTCGATGTTCGGAGCGTCGTGCTCCTCGATCAGCTCCCGACGAGCAGGCGGTGCCGGCACGATTGCGTGCGCGAGCGAAGGGGGGAGCTCGCTCGGCGCCGGCGGCGTGAACGAGACCGTCTGCGTCCGCGGTGCCGAAGGCTTCGCAGCGCGCGGCTCGGCGGCGCGACTCGTCACGCGCGCGAGCAGCGACTCGAGCCGCGCGATCTTCTCCTGCGGAGTCATCACGCCGAGGCCTCCGCGCGCGGTGCGTGCAGCCGCGTGATCGCGTCGCCCCACGAGGTGCCCTCACCGAGCCAACCGATCACGCGCTCGATCGAGGCGACGTTCCCGACGAGCACCCGCAGGCGATCGCCGTCACGCGCGAGCGGCGTCGTACGCAGATCGCGGCCGGTCGCGGTCGAGAGCATCCCCTCGACGATCGCCGCGAGCAGCACGTCCGAAGGAGGCGCACCGATGACCAGGAGCACGAGCGCGCGCCCCCAGCGTTCGACGCCGAGCGTGCCGAAGCCGGCGATCGCGAGCTCGGTCGAGAGCTCGACGACCACGTCCTCGATGCTGGCGTTTCGCACGCGCTCTTCGGAAGAGGACTCTTCAGCGCCCACGCGCGAACGCACGCGGAGGCCGAGCGTGCGGCCGAGCGTGCGGCCGAGCTCACGGGTGGCCGTGTCGCCGGCGACCGCGGCGATCGTCGCGAGCGCGTCCGCGGGAACGATCACGCTGCGACCGGTGTCCGTCGCGGAATCAGTGCCGCTCGTAAGGCGCACTTGACCGGTCGGGAGGTCGAACGTTATCGCCTTCTTCGCGTCGAACGAGTGCTTCACAATGCCCGCTTCGGCTCCCCTCCGGGTTGTACGGGGGGGCGAGCGCGATCGTCAACACGTGCGAGCGATGAACGCCCCCTCGCCCCCCTCCACAGAGCTCCCGAACGTGAGGGTGCGCACCCTCCTCCGGGTCGTCTCCGCGCTCCTCGCGTGCGCCGTGCTCCTGATCGCGGGCATTTCGCGCGCGGAGCCCTCCCGCTCCTCGGCCGGCGCCCCCTTCGGCCCGACGCACACACGTCCCACTCTTCCGCTCCGGAGCTGTGATCCTCGCGCCCCGCTCTGCGTCCATGCGAGCGCGGCGGTACCCCCCGAGACGCTGCGCGCCACTCGCGCCGCGCTCGTCGACGCGTGGGACGCACTGATCCACGTTCTCCGCGTCCCGGCCCCGCTCCTCGACGGCCCGCTCGGGGGGGACTCGCGCTTGGACGTCTACCTGGTGCCGTCGTCGACCGAGGGCCTCGTCGACGGGCTCGCGATCGGCCGCGATCCGATCGACCGACTCCTCGATCGCGACGCGGCGCCCGCGTTCGTCCTGCTCGCCGATGACGTGCCGCGCGACTGCGTGCTCCGCGCGACGGCCGCGCGCGCGATCGTGCGCGCCTCGTCGCACGGGCTCGACCTGTCGGAGACCCCGGTGATCGTCGACGGCTTCGCGCGTCGCATGGCCGAGGTGATCGCGCCGTGTCGCGCCATCGAAGAGCCCGCGCTCGCCGAGCTGCAGGAGAAGCCGTGGCGCGCGATGACCGACACGCCCGGACGCACCGCGCACTTCATGCGCGTGCTCGACCGCACGCGCGGGCAGGGGCTCGGAGCGATCGTCCCCGCGCTCTTGTCGATGTCGACGAACCATCGCGGGATCATCGTCCCGCCCCTCGGCGACCTCGACGAGGACATCGGCCCGGTGCACTTCCGCAACGATCCGTCGGTCTTCGACGTGCTCGCGATCACCGCGGCGGATTCAGGCACGAGCCTCGAAGCGATCTTCCTCGACTGGGCCTCGGCGCGCGTCTTCGAGACGCCGAAGCCCGCCTGGGAGTGGACCGTGACCACCTCGTCGTTGCCGCGCAAGCTCGCAGTGCGTCGCGGCATCGAGACGACCGGCGCGACGTTCGTGCGCATCGACGTCGACACGCCCCCGAAGAACGACACCATCGAGATCGATCTCGCGTGGGAGCAGGGCGCACGGTTCGCGTGGCGGCTCGTACAGCTCGACGCCGAGGGGAAGCGCCTGACCGACGTGCCCGTGCCCGTCTTGGAGACGGCGCGCGCGCTCACCGTCGAAGCACGTCACCTCTCGAAGGTGCGGACCATCGTGGTGGTCGGCGTCAACATCGGGG
>JBKJQC010000926.1:0-3072 GCA_046593995.1 Polyangiales bacterium | reverse complement strand
GTGCGTACCGCGATCGGACGTCGCGACGGCTCGACCGAGTGGCGGAAGGAGAGCGGCTTGCGCTGCTTCGGCTGCCACACCAACGGCGGGCCGCTCATGGCATCGCTCGGTGATCCGTGGACGTCATGGGTCAGCACGCGCTCGGAGACATCTTCACGGAAGTACGATGGCGAGACCGCATCGATCGTCTCCGAGAGCAATCAGCTGTCGACGAGCGGCCGGGCATCCTTCGCGAACGCCTTCGAGGCCGTCGTTCGCGAAGGGACCCGCGCGTTGGTGTTCGGCCACGCCGACGTCCCCGGGTCGGGGTTTGCGGCGCGCGTCCTCGACGGCCACGAGTTCGGTGGCGTCGCACGTCTGCTCCGATCCGTGTTCTGCGAGACCGAGTTGCAGTGGACGTCGAGCTTCGAAACGGTGCCCCTCCAGCTCTTCGTGGACCCCGCGGCCGCAGCGGGGCCGGGGCTCACGCGCCCCATCGCTCTGCCGGGCGATCGATTTCCACAGCTGCTTCCCATCCGCTCCGAGATCGACCGGCGCATCGAGGAGTACCTGGTGAGCCGCGGAGTGCTGTCCGAGAGCACGGTCCTGGCCGTCCGACTGGTCGACGACGCGCGGGACATCTTCTCGGACAAGCGCTGCAGTCTTCTGCCGCAGATCCTCGCCGAACTGCCCGGGTCGAACGTCGACGCAGTCGTACGATCGGTCGTGCGCGACGCACTCGAAGGGGAGTATCCGCGCGCCGTGATCGACGGCGGCGATGCCGGACGAGACGCGTTCTTCGCGAGCCTTCGAGCGCGGTTCGACCGCGAGAGGACGGGCGACCGCGCCGTTCTCGAGATGCGCCTCCGGGAGCGGCAGGCGCGCGCGCGGCTGCTCTTCCCCGGCGATGCGCATCCGCTCCCGGTACTGCCGTGACCCGTGCGGTCACAGCCCTGCTCCATTGCGCCTCCATTGCGCATACGTCCTGCACCGGGCATGGTTCGACCCCGTGAACCGCATCCTCCTCGCCTTCTCGCTCTCGATCTCGCTGTCGGTGCCCGTTGGTTGCAGCGAGGCCGCGAGCCCGTCGACGGACGCCGCCGCGGTCCCCGCGGAGGACGTGGCCAGCGAAGACACGGCCGCAGCAGCCGATACCGCGGTCGCCGACACCGGCGCGCCCGATCCCTGGGACGGCGGCCCGCCGAGCGCGGAGTGCATGGCCCATTGCACCTGCATGACGGAACAGTGCTCGACGTACAGCGGGTATCCCTACACGACCGAGAAGGCATGCACCGACCATTGTGGCCGGTTCACCGCCCCGCAGATGAAGTGCTGGAGCTACTTCTGCACGGCCGCGAAGACGCAGACTGGCAGTACGAAGTCGCACACCTGCCAGCACGCGTGGGGCACGTGGGGGCTCGAGGAGTGCCCCAAGTGATCCGTTGCATGGCTGGTCTGCTCGTGCTCGCGGGCATCGGCTGTAGCAGCGAGACCGTGGACACGGCGACGCAAGACTTCAGGTTCGAGAGGGACATCGTCCCGATGTTCGAGCGGTCGTGCGGCTCCAAAGACAACGAGTGCCATTCGCGCGTCGCGTTCCACCCGAACAAGGACGAGGGGTGCCGCGGCTGGCTCTCGCTCGAGAACGCCGAGATCGGCGACACGATCTATGCGGGTGACGACCAGGGAAAGCCGACCGGATGCCCCAACATGGGCCTGTACGACCGGCTGACCAAGCTCGACGCGTGGGAGTGCGGGACCCCTTACTTCGCGATGTTCCCGCGGAAGAAGTACATCGCGATCGGAAAGCCGGAGGCGAGCCACCTCTTGAACAAGATGGTGGGCACCCCGCAGTGCGGCATCGGCAACCCGATGCCGAAGGGCGGCAAGTCCGATCCGAGAGATCGCGAGATGCTCCGTCGCTGGATCGCCGCCGGGGCGCCGCGCTAGGCCGCGCCTTCTCGCGGCGTGACTGCCGCACGCCTGAGATGACGGTCACATGCCAAAGCGACGGTTGCACGGCCGTCCGTCGACTGGCATGACGACGAACACGATTCGACCTCGCCGCCGGCCGCGGCGCCGATGAGGAGCCATGCTGAAGTACTGGACGTTCGCGTTGTTGGTGGCCACCGCAGGCTGCTCGGATGACCCCGCTGGACACGATGGTGCACACGACGCCGCGGCGGAGGACGTAGCCGCCGACTCCGGCCGCGACGATGCCGCTGCCGCGGTGGACACGGGCGCCGCCGCCCTCGACGCACCGACGGGAAAGCCGGCGACCCCCGCGGTCACCAACGTGATGCCGATGGCCGGCGCATGGCACGTCACATGGAAGCCGAACGACACCGCGCTGACGAAGATCGAGCTCTGGCGCAGCAACGACGGCGCGGAGGCAACGCTCGTGAAGTCGTTCGCCGGCACCGCCAAGGACTGGCACGACGGCGTCGCGACCGGCACCACCGTCAAGTACTGCTGGACGGTGAAGACGTTCCGCGGCGCGGACGCATCCGATGCGTCGCCGGAGAAGTGCAGCAAGTGATCCGACGCGCTCTCGCGTTCGCAGGCATCGTCGCCCTCGCAGCGTGTGACAGCGAGCCGGCAGCAGAGGCTCCCGCGCTCACGCGCTCGAACACCAAGCGCTATCCGCCGACCGGCGTGACCAAGAAGTTCGAGCTCACGATCAGCGAGTTCGATTGGGAGGTCGCACCGGGGGCGATCTACCAGGCCATCGGGTACAACAAGCGAATCCCCGGGCCGGTGCTCGAAGTCACCGCAGGCGACCGGGTCGAGCTCACGCTGATCAACCAGACCCAGGCGCCGCACTCGGCGCACACCCACATCATCGAGTTCGACGAGTCGAGCGACGGGGTGATGCACGGCGTGGCACCACCTGGCGGGCGCGCCACCGTGATGTGGAACGCGCCCTTCGCGGGGACCTTCCCCTATCACGACCACGCGGGCGGTCACGAGGGGGAGGCCGACGGCATCACGGCTGGGCTCGTCGGCGCAGTCGTCGTGCATCCGCCCGACGACAAGGCGGATGTGTTCAACACGGTCGTGCTGATGGACATGGATCTGACTCGCTACAAGTCG
>JBKJQC010000915.1:0-3254 GCA_046593995.1 Polyangiales bacterium | reverse complement strand
GCGTGTCGGGCGTCTGGAAGGACCTCACCGACAACGTGAATTTCATGGCCCGCAACCTGACCGATCAGGTGCGGAACATCGCCAAGGTCTCGATCGCGATCGCGAACGGCGACCTCTCGCAGAAGATCGGCGTCGAGGCGCAGGGCGAGATCCTCGAGCTGAAGAACACCATCAACACGATGGTCGATCAGCTCCGCAGCTTCGCCGCAGAAGTGACCCGCGTCGCGAAGGAAGTCGGCACCGAAGGGAAGCTCGGTGGTCAGGCCGAGGTGAAGGGTGTCAGTGGCGTCTGGAAGGACCTCACCGACAACGTGAATTTCATGGCCCGCAACCTGACCGATCAGGTGCGCAACATCGCTCTCGTCACGACGGCCGTCGCGCGCGGTGACCTCTCGAAGAAGATCACCGTCGACGTCAAAGGAGAGATCCTCGAGCTGAAGAACACCATCAACGTCATGGTGGATCAGCTCAACAGCTTCGCCTCGGAGGTGACCCGCGTCGCGAAGGAAGTCGGCAGCGAAGGTCGCCTCGGTGGCCAAGCAGAGGTGAAGGGCGTCTCCGGCGTCTGGAAGGACCTAACCGACAACGTGAACACGATGGCGCGCAACCTGACGACCCAGGTTCGCGGCATCGTCAAGGTCGTGACCGCGGTCGCGAACGGCGATCTGAAGCAGAAGCTCGCCGTCGAGGCGAAGGGAGAGGTCGCTGCTCTCGCCGAGACGATCAACAACATGATCGACACGCTCGGCACCTTCGCCGCGCAGGTGTCCACGGTCGCACGCGAGGTCGGCGTCGAAGGGAAGCTCGGTGGTCAGGCTCGCGTGCCCGGCGTCGCCGGCACCTGGAAGGACCTCACCGACAACGTCAACTTCATGGCCTCGAACCTGACCAACCAGGTGCGAGGGATCGTCAAGGTCGTGACCGCGGTCGCGAACGGCGATCTCACCCAGAAGCTGGTCGGTGTCGAGGCGAAGGGGGAGATCGCCGCGCTCGCCGAGACGATGAACAACATGATCGACACGCTCGGCACCTTCGCCGAGCAGGTCACCTCGGTCGCACGCGAGGTCGGCATCGAGGGGAAGCTCGGCGGCCAGGCAAAGGTGCCGGGCGCGCTCGGCACCTGGCGTCAGCTGACCGACAACGTGAACCAGCTCGCCGCGTCACTCACCACGCAGATCCGCGCGATCGCCGAGGTCGCGACCGCCGTCACCGCGGGCGATCTCACACGCTCCATCGCCGTCGAGGCGGCCGGCGAAGTGGCCGCGCTGAAGGACAACATCAACCAGATGATCGTGAATCTGCGTGAGACCACGCAGAAGAACATGGAGCAGGACTGGCTCAAGACGAATCTCGCGCGCTTCAGCGGGATGATGCAGGGCCAGAAGAACCTCGATGCGGTCGCGCGCTTGATCATGAGCGAGCTGACCCCGCTGGTCGGCGCACACCACGGCGCGTTCTTCATGGCCGACAACGAAGGCAACGCGCCGACGTTGAAGCTCACGTCGACGTACGCCTATCGCGAGCGGAAGAGCGTCTCGAACCGCTTCCGCCTCGGCGAGGGCCTCGTCGGACAGTGCGCGCTCGAGAAGAAGCCGATCCTGCTCACGCGGGTCCCCGGCGACTACATCCAGATCAGCTCGGGCCTCGGCGAGGCCCCGCCGATGAACATCATCGTGCTCCCCGTCCTCTTCGAGGGGGAGGTGAAGGCGGTCATCGAGCTCGCGTCGTTCCATCCGTTCTCGAGCATCCATCAGATCTTCCTCGATCAGCTGATGGAGTCGATCGGCGTCGTGCTGAACATGATCAGCGCGAACATGCGCACCGAGGAGCTGCTCCTCCAGTCGCAGTCGCTGACCCAGGAGCTGCAGACCCAGTCGAAGGAGCTCCAGGTCCAGCAGGAGGAGCTGAAGCGAACCAACACGCACCTCGAGACGCAGGCGCAGGAGCTCGAAGACAAGGCGCGCCTCCTCGAGGAGCAGAAGCGCAAGGTCGAGGAGAAGAACCGCGAAGTGGAGCTGGCGCGCGCGAGCTTGGAGGAGAAGGCGGAGCAGCTCGCGCTCATCTCCAAGTACAAGAGCGAGTTCCTCGCCAACATGAGCCACGAGCTGCGCACGCCGCTCAACTCGCTGCTCATCCTCGCGAAGCTCCTCGCCGACAACAAGGACGGGAACCTCTCCCCGAAGCAGGTCGAGTACGCGCAGACCATCTACGCGTCCGGCGGCGACCTCCTCACGCTCATCAACGAGATCCTCGACCTGTCGAAGGTCGAGGCCGGGAAGATGGCGGTCGAGCCGCGCGATCTGGTCCTGACGGAGATCCGCGAGACCGCGCAGCGGAACTTCAGCCCGATCGCGTCGCAGAAGGGGCTCGAGTTCCAGACCGAGGTCGCCAAAGGCGGGCCGCCGTCGATCCGCACGGATCCGCAGCGTCTCCAGCAGATCTTGAAGAACCTCCTCGCGAACGCGTTCAAGTTCACCGAGAAGGGCTACGTCAAGCTGACGATCAAGGTCGTCGACAAGAAGGCGGCGCGCTTCGACAACGACGCGTTAAAGGGCGCGAACCGCATCATCGGGTTCGAGGTGCGCGACACCGGCATCGGCATCCCGAAGGAGAAGCAGAAGCTCATCTTCGAGGCGTTCCAGCAGGCCGACGGCTCCACCGCGCGGAAGTACGGTGGCACCGGTCTCGGTCTCTCCATCAGCCGCGAGATCGCGCGCCTGCTCGGCGGCGAGATCCACCTCGAGAGCACGCCCGGGAAGGGGAGCGCGTTCACGCTCTACCTCCCCGACAGCTATCGCTCACCCGACGGGAGCGACGAGGACGACGACTTCGATCGTCCGACGAACGAGCCTCATCTGCCCCACGTGGCGATCCCGCCGGACTCCGACTCCGCGCGCGCCGCGCTCCAGCCGCTCCGTGACGACCGCGAGCAGATCCGACCGGGCGATCGCGTCCTCCTCATCATCGAGGACGACGAGACGTTCGCCGGCCTCCTGCTCGGGATGGCGCGCGAGAAGGGGTTCAAAGGGCTCGTCGCGACCCGCGGGGACACCGGTCTCGCGCTCGCGAACGAGTACCTTCCGGACGCGATCACGCTCGATATCCGCCTGCCGATCCTCGACGGCTGGCAGCTGATCGCGCGGCTGAAGAAGAACCCGCGCACGCGTCACATCCCCGTGCACGTCATCACCGTCACCGATCAGCGTCAGCGCGGGCCGTCGATGCACGCGTTCGCCTATCTCGAGAAGCCGGTC
>JBKJQC010000803.1:0-9454 GCA_046593995.1 Polyangiales bacterium | reverse complement strand
GTATGTCGAGTACAAGATCGCGCGCGCGCTCCGCGTCCGCGGCGGGCGCTTCAAGATCCCGGTGATGCGCGAATGGGTCGAGAGCGCCGCGTTCCTCGCATCGGTCGAGCGGTCCAGCATCGTGAAGCTGTTTCTGCCGGGCCGCGACTACGGCCTCATGCTCAGCGGAGAGGTTTCGGATGTCGAGTACGCGGTGGGTGTCTTCAACGGCGCAGGTGTCAACGCAGTGCGCGAGTCCAATCGCACGCCGGCGCTGGCCGCGCGCGTGGTGTGGAATCTCCACGGCATTCCCATTGATGGCGAGGTGGACTTCGAGGGCAGCGCGCCGCGCGTCGCTTTGGGGGCATCGGCGATGACCACCTCGAGGCCCGTGAATGCGTCGGTCTCGGACGTGCAGGTGCGCGAGGAGCTGGGAGGTATCGAGGTCGCGTTTCGCGCGCACGGCTTCGACGTGACTGCGGAGGCGATGGCGCGAACGCGAACGGTGGAGGGCAGGCGTGATCGCGTCGTCGGCGGCTACATCCGGGCCGACCAGTACATCCCGGCGTGGAGGGCGAGCCTGGGAGCACGCGCGGTGCGCATCCACGGCGTGGATGACGCCGCGGTCTCCCGCACCGAGCTCGAGGTCGACGGCGGCTTCTACCCCGCACAGCACGATCTGAAGCTCGCCATGAACCTCGGGCGCGCACGACTCCACGCCGCGCGCACCTGGGACACGTACCTGATGCTCCAGGTGCAGGCGGGGTTCTGAGGCGAAACACGGTCGCTTCGTTCTGTTTCATGTCCCACGCGGAACGTAGGAATTCACGCCCGATCGGCGATCTCCAGAGGTGGCACGCCGCTCGCTGAGTGGTCCCCCGGAGGCACCATGATTTTCCGTCAGCTGTTCGACGCCGAGAGCTCGACCTACACGTACTTGCTTGCCGACGAGCACACCCGTGAGGCCGTGCTCATCGACACGGTGCGCGAGCAAGTGGACCGCGATCTGAAGCTCGTCAACGAGCTCGGGCTCAAGCTGGTCTACGTCCTCGACACGCACACCCACGCCGACCACATCACTGCGGCCGGTACCATCCGCGAGCGGCTCGGCGCGCGTACCGTCGCCGGACGGTCGGCGGCCGCGTGCGCCGACGTCCATGTGCGGCATGGCGAAACGCTGAAGGTCGGCGCGCTCGAGATCAGGGTTCTCGAGACTCCGGGACACACCGACGACAGCGTCAGCTATTACGTCGCAGGCACACCCGGTGGGGGCATGGTCTTCACGGGCGACGCGCTCCTCATCCGCGCCGCGGGCCGCACGGACTTCCAAAACGGGAGCGCGCACGCTCTCTACGAGTCGCTGACGAAGGTCCTCTTCGCGCTCCCCGACGAGACGCTGGTGTACCCGGCGCATGACTACAAGGGGATGACGGTGACCACCGTCGCCGAGGAGAAGCAGTGGAACGTGCGCGTCGCGAACCGCTCGCACGACGAGTTCGTGCAGGTGATGGGATCGCTGCACCTGCCGGCTCCCAAACAGCTTGACGTGGCCGTTCCCGCGAATCGCGCGTGCGGCGCGACGCCCGTTCCGCAACAGGGATGATTACCTACAAGGAGCAGTTTGCGATGATCACGAACAACACGTTGCCCACGGAGAAGCGATGACTCGGCTCATCGGCGTGGCGGCTCTGGCGATGGCGGCGGTGGCCTGTGCTCCGACGCGCGCGTCCACGGTTACACCCGCCGCGACTTCGACTTCCTCGGCTGAGCGGCTCGTTACCTTCCTTCACATCGCAGACACCCACGCGCAGCTCGAAACGCATCCGGAGTTCATGCCGGGCGCCAAGGGGTTCCCGATGATGGGCGGCTACGCGCGCCTGCGCACCGCCATCGATCGACTGCGTTCGTCCAACGGGCCGACGTTCACCATGGATGGGGGCGACACGTTCCAGGGCTCCGGCCCCGCGGCGTGGTCGCGCGGCGAGGTCGTGGTCGGCCCGCTCAACGCGCTCGGCCTCGACGTGTGCGTCCCCGGCAATTGGGAGGTGGTCTACGGCGCTGCGCGATTCCGCGAGCTGATGGGCAAGCTCGCGTGCAAGGTAGTCGCCTACAACTTCCACGACGCAAAGACCGGCGAGCGCCTGTTCGTGCCGGCGGTCACGGTGGAGCGCGATGGCGTCCGCGTCGCCTTCGTCGGGATCACCGATCCGACGACGACCACCCGCCAGCCGCCTGCCACCGTGGTGGGCCTCGATTCCACCCGGATGACCGGCCTGCGCGATTTTGTTCGTTCGCTTCGATCGTCAGCGGATCTCGTCGTCGCCGTGACCCACACCGGGCTCTCCATCTCGCGACAGCTCGCGCGGGAGATCCCCGAGCTCGACATCGTCTTCTCGGGACACACCCACGAGCGCACCGAGAAGCCGATCCTCGAGGGCAAGGTGATCGTCGTCGAGCCCGGATCGATGGGCTCCTTTCTCGGCAGGCTCGAGGTGACGCTCGGACCCGATGGTCACATCGCGCGCCACGCGTTCCGCTTGGTGCCGATCGATGCGGCAACCTTTCCGGAAGACGCGAAGGCGAAAGCGATCGTCGACGCGGCCCTCGCGCCTCACCGCGCGCGCATGAACGAGGTTGTCGGCCGCTCGGAGACGCCGCTCCTTCGCTACGACGTGCTCGAGACCTCGGCCGACGACTTCATCGCCGATGCGGTGCGCGAGACCGCCAACGTCGACATCGGCATGAGCAACGGCTTTCGCTTCGCCCCGCCGATCCCCGCGGGTCCGATCACCGAGGGCGATCTCTGGACCCTCCTCCCGCTCGACGCGCGCATGAAGGCGGGGACCACCACCGGCAAGGAGCTCCGCGCGTACTTCGAGAACGAGCTCGAGCTCGTGTTCTCGAGCGATCCATGGAAGCTCTCGGGCGGCTGGGGGCCGCGACTGTCCGGGCTGTCGATGACCTTCGTTGCGAAAGCTGCGCCGGCCTCGCGCCTCCGCGAGCTTCGCGTCGCGAGCGGACCGATGGTCGACTCCGCCACCTACTCGATCGCCGGCTGCGAGCGCGATGGGGAGCCACTCGACGTGGTCTGTCGAATGCGCGGCGTGCACGACGTGAAGGTGTTGCCGATGACGGTGCACGAGGCGCTGCGCGCGTACCTGCAGAAGCACCCGGTCATCGCGCCCAAGCGCGAGGGACGCGCGGTCGCCCTCGACCTACCGGCGAGCGTGTTCAGTCAGGACGCGATCCTCGGGGAGGAGAAGTGATCACCTCGGCGCAATCAGTCGCCGAGGTGGCCAGGCAGGAGGCCGAAGCGGCGCCAGGCAATGGAGAGGAGCGGGGACCGCGGCGAGGAAACTGGAGGGTCGCCCATTGCGCGAGGGAGCATCACGTCGGGGCGATAGCCTTCGAACCACGGCGCTGAAGAGAACGCGTCGACGACGGGGCCGTCCTTACCGATGCGGGCCATGTGGCGCGCGTGGTTCTCGAGCACGTAGCGCAGGCAACGGCGGACAGCGCTCGCCGTCGTGAGCACGCTCTCGTGATAGCGATCCTGAAAGCGCGCCCCGCGTGCACCCATCACGCGGTTGAGGCGCCGCGCGATACTTATGAGCAACGCACGCAGACCGTTGCTCATCGCGGCGCGATCGCCCCCCTCGGCGATCAGGTGCACGTGGTTGCCCTGCACCGAGAAGTGCGTGACGCGAAAGCCGCGGCGCCGCTCGCGCACGCGCCGGAACGACGCGAGCAGCTGACGGAAGCAGCGCTGCGACCGGAGGTTCCAGGTGTTCCGCCGCATGCGGACCGTGACGTGGTGCGGGTGGGACGACGAGACATCGGGGCGGCGCGCGTGCGGCATTCCGGCGTTGCCGGTGCGCGGTCGACCACGGGGTCTCGCGGTGTTCATCGTACTCCTATTTACGGCGGATATCGTTCGGAGGCAAGGGGCCGATCGTTCCGCGGCAGCGCCGAGGGCTAGAGTTCGGAACGAGAAAGCGAACCACGTGACGCGCGAGAGGCGTATCGTGGACGGCGTATGTCTCGTGCCGCACTGCCGCTGGGGGCCGCGCTCCTCACCCTCGCCGTCCCTGCGACCGCGCGAGCGTTCTGCGGGTTCTACGTCGCGCCGACCGATGCGCCGCTGGTGAACGACGCGACGATGGTCGCGCTGATGCGCGAGGGCACCCGCACCGTGCTCTCGATGTCGAACACGTACAAAGGGCCGCTCGCGGACTTCGCGATGGTCGTCCCGGTGCCGGTAGTCCTGCAGAAAGAGAACGTGAAGACGCTGCCGCTCGACCTGTTCGCGAAGCTCGAGCGCCTGAGCGCGGCCGCGACGGCGATGCCTGCGAACGGGCCGGAGATCGACGAGCGCCACCGACGGCGACGCGCATGTCACTGCGAGCTCGCGACGCGCGGCGACACTCCGGCGGGCGCGCTGCCGTTCGTCGCCGCGCTGGTCCTCGCGTTTGCGCGCCGCCCCCTCTCGAGACGGCGGTGAGCATGCACATCGTCCGTTGCAAACAGTGCGTGCAGTATCCCGAGATCGAACGTCTCGTCCGTCAGCTGGCCGAGCATCGTTGTCGCGCGACCTACAAGGCAGCCGCCGAGTACACCGGCCTCGACGACCTCCGCGCCATGATGGAAGCGCACGACAAGGACAAGCAGCACTCGTGGATCGTGAACGCCGGTTCCGGCGTGCCGACCGGGTACCTGCCGACGCAGATGGGGTGGGGCCCGGACGAGAAGCCCTCGCTCGCGAAGAAAGGTGCCGAGCTCGACGAGCTTTTCCGGTGACCGAACCCGGAAGGACGCGCGCGACGCCCCCACGATGGGTGTGGCACACTCGTCCGCATGCGTCGTTCGATCCTTCTCTTCGCGGTCACGATCGGGTGCGGTGGATCCGGGACCGAGCCCGCGAGGAGCCCGTCGGAGGACGGCGGGCTCGAGGACGCGAGCACGAGCGACGGGAACGGTACGACGGACGGGACCAGCGCCGACGACGCGGCCACCGGCAACGACGCGGCCACCGGCAGTGACGGGCGCACGGACGCGACGCCCGCGCCCTCCGCGGGGAAGATCGCGCTGACGCTGACCGCGGACAAAGGCGCGGGAAACGACGCCGCGGTCTCGCTCGGCGTCCCGTTCCCACCCGGGGCGTTGCGTGACGCGAAGAACGTCGCGGTCTTCGACACTGCCGCCAAGGAGGTCGCCGCTTCGGCGTCGATCCTCGCGACGTGGCCGGTCGACGGATCGATCCGCAGCGTGCTCGTCGCGTTCCGAACGACGCTCGCCGCGTCGGCGACCGCGACCTGGGAGATCCGCTACGGCGCGCCGCGCGCGGCCGACGCGGCGACGATCGCGCCCAATCCGGACGGCCCGATCGCGGCGACGCTCCCCGCGCAGTGGCTCTCCTCGTCGCGCGTGAGTGGGGTGCTCCTCCCTGTCGCGTCGAACAAGCGCTTCGCCGCCTACGACACCGAGCTCGAGAAGCAGCTGTGGGCGATCCCCTGGAGCACGTACGGCTCGAACTGCGGCAGCACCGCGAGCCACCGCACCTACTACGACGCGCCGCACGGGATGTATCAACTCTACGCGCGCGTCGGCGACGCGAAGCACTACCGTCGAGCGCGTGAAGAGGCAGTGCTCTATCGGACGACCGAGCTCCGTTGGTACGAAGGGCGCGCGATGGCCGTGCAGATCTGCCAGGCCGCGGGGTGGACGCCGTCGGTGATCATCGACTGGGGCGTCCTCCGACGGATGCTCGGCCAGGGAATGCTCGACGACTATCTGCTCACCGGTGATCCGGCGGCGCGCGAGGCGGTGCTCGGCCTCGGCGAGGCGTTCCGTCGGAACCTCCCGGCGCTGACGACCGGCAAGGAGGTCACGCTCGAGGTCACCGAGCGGAACATGGCCTGGCCGATGATGGGCCTCGCCGCGTACTACGCGCTCGACCAGCGAAAGGAAGTGAAGGACGCGGTCGAGAGCGTGCTCACGCGAACCGTCGCCTGGCAGGCGCGGGGTACGAGCGGCGCATTCGAGCACGACATCGTCCGACCCGATCCGAGCGAGTGCTCGAACGGGCCTGCCGGTGGATCGCCCTTCATGACCTCGCTCCTCGTCGACGGGCTGATGGACGTGCACGCGCTCACCGCCGACGCGCGCATCCCCGACGTCGTGAAGAAGGTCGCCGCGTGGTACGAGACGCGCGCGATCACCACGGACAAGAAGGCCTTCCGCTACCTGTGGAGCTGCCTCTCCAATCCGTACGACGACTCCACCTACGCCGATCTGAACCTGCTCATCGGGCACGTCTTCGGCGCCGCGTTCCACCTCACCGCCGACAAGCACTGGCTCACCTTCGGAGACACGATGGCGGACAGCGGGGTCGCCGCGATCTTCGTCTCGCGGCCCAAGCAGTGGAACCAGGGCGCGCGCGCCTTCGGCCGCTACCTCGGCTACCGCGCGGCGGGCGCTGTGCCCTGAGAGGTCGTGAAACTTTCGTTCGCCTCACCGATGACCAACAGGGAGGCGGGGAGACTCGCCTCCTCGCCTCCTCGCCTCCCTGTTGACTGGTGGTTCGGTCGAGAGCGAAAAGTTCACGCTCTCTGAGCGTCAGACCTTCTTTCGGCGTTGCTCGAGCCAGAGCAGGCCCGCCGGCAGCACCAGGACGGCCGCGAGCAGGCAGGTGATCTCGCCGATGACGGCGATCGCCCCGAGCGAGCGCACCGCCTGGTTGAGCGAGCGGATGAGCGCGAGGTAGCCGAGGATGGTCGTCAGGCTGCAGAGGACGACCGCGCCGCCGGTGCTGCGCAGCGCTGCGATCACGTCGCCGGTGAGGTCGTAGCGCTGCATCACGTTGACGGCATAGTCCGCGCCGATGCCGAACGTGATCGGCAAGGCGACGAAGTTGAGGAAGTTGAGCTTCACGTGCATCAGCGCGATGTACGCGCCGAGCCAGGCGACGCCGACGAAGAGCGCGCCGAGGACGCCGAGCGAGCGGTTGCCGCGGCGGAACGTGAGGGCGACGGCGACGATCGTGAGGGTGAGCGACGCGAGGATCGCCTTCGGCACGTCGGAGATGACCGCGCGCAGCATGTCCGCGAAGATCACCGCGCGACCCGAGCCGCGCACGACCTCGCCCGAGGGGAGCGTCGTCTCGCGGAAGGCGTCGGACCAGCGGAGCAGGTAGTGGAGATCGTTCTCGTCGTAGCCGCTCGTCGGCTCGACGAACACCAGGCGTCCGCGCGTCCCGTCCTTCTCGGTGAACGCGCGTGCCACGTCGTCGGGGAGATCGGCGATGCCGTACGCGGTGAGGTTCTCCGGCGGGAGGAGCTGCTCGACCTCCTGCCAATCGGCGTCGTTGATGAAGCCCTTCGCGCGCGCCTTGAAGAGCTTGTCGCGGATGGCGACGAGGATCGGCAGCTTCTCGGCCTGTCCTTCGGGGACGAAGTCGAGCAGCGTGCGGACGGACTCGAACGGCTTCTCGGCCTTTGGCGCGGCGTCGCGTCGCTGCTCGAGGACCGCCTTGAGCGGCTTCACCTGGTCGAGCCGGTCGACGAGGATCACCATGCCGTTGTCGAGGCGCGGGCCGAGGATGTCGCGCGCGATGAGCGACGCGCGGTAGATCTCCTTCCCCGCCGACATCTTGTTCTGGACGATCCGCAGGTCGTACTCCATCGGATCCTGGCGGACGTAGCGGTAGACCAGCACCATCGAGGCGAGCGCCGTGACCGCGCCGAAGATCGCGATCGCGCGCGGCGCACGGAGCACCGCCCACGCGAACGGCGCGTCGTACCGTGAACCGTAGGCGCGGAGGCGCGCGAAGAACCCCGCGCCCTCGGCCGCGCGCTCGAACGGGCTCATGCGCTCGATGAGGACGAGGACCGCTGGGGTGACGGTGCAGGTCGCGATCCAACAGAGCATCATGCCCGCCGAGCCGATCGCGGCGAAGTGCTTGAACCCACGGAACTCGGTGACCCCGAGCGAGCCGTACGACGCGGCGGCGGCGACGGCTGCGGAGAGCGTGCCGATCCACGTCTCGCGGTGTGCAATCTGCACCGACTCGGCCACGTCCTCGCCGTGACGGCGCGCCTCGAGGTAGCGCGCCATGTAGATGAGGCCGAAGTTGATGCCGTTGCCCGCGACGATGCTGACGAGGAACCCCGTCGCGACGTTGAGGTGGCCGACCGTGAGCTTCGCCATGCCGAAGGTCCAGGCGAGGCCGGCGAGCACCGTGGCGCCCATCGCGAACGCGGCGCGGAGGCGCATGTAATAGAGGAGGACGATGCCGAGGACGAGGGCGACGCCGAGCACCCCGACGTCGACCAGATCCTGCGCGACGGCTCCGACCTCGAAGAGCCCGGTGACGAGATCGCCGGAGAACGACGTCTGCACCTGCCCGTATTCGGGCTTCTTCGCCACCTGGCCCACGACGGCCCGTACTCGGTCGAGCGTCGCGCGCGAGAGATCGAGCTCGCCGCTCCGCGCCGTCGAGCGCACGAGGACCACGAGCGCCTTGCCGTCAATCGTCGCGAAGTAGCCGTCGGGATAGCGGTCCTCGAGCTCCTTCGCCCGTGCGTCGCCTTTTTTTCCGAAGAAGCGGGATCGGAGCGACGCGCCTGCGAGCTGGTCGTCGCCCTTTTCGGGGTCGTCGTCGAGATCGGCGCCGACGGCCTTCGCCATCTCGCGATCCCATCGCTCGTCGACGTCGGTCTTCAGCTCCTGCAGCTGCTCGACGCTCGCGAACAGACCGGCGCGCGCGAGGAGGAACGTACGCGCGGTCTTGATCCCGTCGTCGACGCCGACCACCCAGGGCGGTCCGATCGCACGGAGCGCCGGGACGAGCTCGTCGCCCATCTTGCGCAGCGTCGCGCGATCGTTCCCCTCGAGGAGCACGAACACGTTCTGCGCGCCCTGCATGCGCTCGGAGACGCGATGCAGCTCGACGACGCTCGCGCGATTCTCGGGCAGGAGCTGATCGAAGCGCGTCCGCAGCTCGAGGCGTGAGGCGAGGGCTCCCGCGATCAGCGTCACGAGCCCGCACACGGCGAGGACGATCCACGGTCTCCGCGACTGCAGCGCGCCGAGCCGCGCGAGCCAGGCCTGGATACGCGCTCCCATCGTGTGAGCTGCCACCTTTAGTGCATCGTCCGACGGAGCGGGAGCACGAATTCTTCAGGTCGCCGCGGTCTCTTCGTCGTCCGAGACCGGCGACTCGCGCACGTCCGGCACCGGCGCCACCGCGCGGCCGGTCATCAGCACGAGCAGCCCTGCGAGCGCGCTCCCGGCCGACGCCAGCAGGATGCCAATCTTCGCGGACTGGTCGAGCTTCGGTGCGCTCTCGAACGCGAGCCCGGAGATGAAGAGAGACATCGTGAACCCGATGCCGGCGAGGAGGGAGATGCCGTAGACCTGGCGCCACGTCGCACCGCTGATCGCCGGGGCCAGGCGCGTCTTCACCGCGAACAACGTG
>JBKJQC010000782.1:0-9568 GCA_046593995.1 Polyangiales bacterium | reverse complement strand
TACCTGATCGATTGAACACGGAGGCACGGAGGCACGGAGGCTCGAGGCTCTGCCGATCGCGACGCTTCGAGGCCTGGCTCCAGAGTCCGTTCCTCGATGCGATCGCCGGCGAGACGTGGGCGGGTGCTTGCGGCAGCACTTCACGGGACCTCCGTGCCTCCGCGCCTCCGTGTTCAATCCGAGCGTTCGAGAATCATGCTCGGTCATTTAGAGGAAAGAAGCGGCAGCACCCTCAGGGTTCTCGCCTCCCTCTCGACTCCTCTTCTCCCCGGCTCCCTGTGAATCTCGTTCTCGCTCTTGGTCGAGGAGCAGCCGACGCGTGCGTCGGTGACGGGACGGTGTCGAGCCGAGCGGGAAGCATGCTTCAGCTAGCGCTGCGAGAAAGCGGGTGCTAAACGGCCGCGCCCCGATGTCTCAATACCGCATCCGCAACATCGCCATCGTCGCGCACGTCGACCATGGCAAGACCACGCTCGTCGACGCCATGCTCCGCCAGTCCGGGGTGTTCCGCGAAAACGAGGTCGTTGCCGAGCGGATCATGGACTCGAACGATCTCGAGAAGGAGCGTGGCATCACGATCCTCGCGAAGAACACCTCGGTCCGCTGGCGTCAGCCCGGTCCGGACGGCAAGCCGCAGGAGACGAAGATCAACATCATCGACACGCCCGGCCACGCCGACTTCGGGGGTGAGGTGGAGCGCATCCTCGCGATGGCCGACGGCGCGCTCCTCCTCGTCGACGCCGCGGAAGGACCTCTGCCGCAAACGCGCTTCGTCCTCCGCAAGTGCCTCGAGCGCAACTTCCCGGTCATCGCTGTGATCAACAAGATCGACCGCAGCGATTCGCGCCCCGCCGATGTCGTGAACGAGCTCTTCGACCTCTTCTGTGACCTCGAAGCGAGCGACCACCAGACCGACTTCCCGATGGTGTTCGCCATCGGCAAGCAGGGCGTCGCCAAGCTGAAGATGGAGGACGAGCTCAAGAGTCTCGCGCCCCTCTTCCAACTCGTGCTCGACAAGGTCCCCGCTCCGCCCGACGACGCCGAGGGCCCCCTGCAGATCCAGATCTGCAACCTCGACCACGACGACTACGTCGGTCGCCTCGCGATCGGCCGCATCCTCAGCGGTACGATCAAGGCGAACGAGATCGTCACCGTCGCCGGCCTGAAGAAGACCTTCAAGGGCGCCGTGAAGGTGCTCTCGGTGTTCGAGGGCATGAAGCGTACGGTCGTGCAGGAGGCGAGCGCGGGGGAGATCGTCGCCATAGCCGGCCTCGAAGAGGTCACCATCGGCGACACGATCGGCCGCGGCGACACGGTCGAGGCGCTCCCCCGCATCGCGGTCGAAGAGCCGACGATCAAGATCCGCCTGGGCGTGAACACCTCGCCGTTCGCCGGTCGCGCCAAGGCGTCGAAGTACCTCACGAGCCGTCAGATCCGGGAGCGCCTCACGCGCGAGACGCGGAAGAACCTCGCGCTGCGCGTCGAGGACACCGAGAGCCCCGACACCTTCGCCGTCTTCGGCCGTGGCGAGCTCCAGCTCGCGGTCCTCGTCGAGCAGATGCGTCGCGAGGGGTACGAGGTCCAGCTCTCGAACCCGGAAGTCGTCACGAAGGAGATTGTCGTAGATGGGGTGGGCGTCGTCCACGAGCCGATCGAGCGCGTGATCGTCGACGTCCCCGACTCGTTCATCGGCACCGTGACCGAGCGCCTCGGCCAGCGTCGCGGCCGCATGGAGAAGATGAACAACCACGGCTACGGCCGCGCGCGCCTCGAGTTCCTCATCCCCTCGCGCGGACTCATCGGCTTCCGCGGCGAGTTCCTCACGAGCACCCGCGGCACCGGTCTCCTCAACACCCAGTTCGAGGGGTGGGAGCCGTGGGGCGGCACGATGGTCAAGCGCACCAACGGCGCGATCGTCTGCGACCGCCCGGGCGTGACCACGCCGTACGCGCTCAACGGCCTCCAGGCGCGAGGGATGTTCTTCCTCTCGCCCGGCGCCGACGTCTACGAGGGCATGATCCTCGGCGAGCACAATCGCCCGAACGACACCGACGTGAACGCCATCCGCGAGAAGAAGCTCTCCGCGATGCGCACCGCCGGCAAGGACGAGAACGTGAACCTCGCCGTGCCGCGCACGCTCACCATCGAGACCGCGATGGAGTGGATCGACTCCGACGAGCTCGTCGAGGTCACGCCGGACGCCGTCCGCGTGCGCAAGGCGATCCTCCAGTGCAGCCGCCGCCCGCGCCGCTCCGAGGCGATCGAGGATCAGCAGTCGGTCGTCGTCGACGCCTGACCTCTCTTCCGCGCCTCTCTCGAAGAACGAGAACGAGATTCACAGGGAGGCGCGGAGAAGAGGAGGCGAGAGGGAGGCGAGAACCTGAGGGTGCTGCCGCTTCTGTCCTCTCGCTTCACGTCCATGCATCGCATCGGCTACGTCGTCGTGCCTCCGGTGGTCACCGGTACCGCGCGCGCGTCCTTCAGGCGCGGTGCAGCGGCTCTGACGCGTCTCGGGCGCGGCCAGCCCCGAGGTGGCGTGGGTGCCGCGAGGAGCAGGAGCCGGCAGACCCTCACGGCCTCCCTCTCGCCTCCTCTTCTCCGTGCCTCCGTGTGAATCTCGTCTCGCGGGAGGAGGCGATGAGTCAGCGGGCGCCGAGCGAGGGCACGGGGGTGTTGCAGGGCTTGCGGGAGCTGCCGCAGCCGGTCGTCGCGGTGAGGAGGACGGCGAGCGTGGCCAGCAAGAAGGCGACCGAGCGCATCGCGACAGTCTACCTCACGCCCTCTTGCATGGGCGACTAGGCACGGCGCGGGATCTGCGATAACCGCCCAGACGGCCTCCGACGGAGGCTCGTAGGTGCCGTCCGCGGAAGCCATTTCACGGCCGGACCGGCGCCGACATCCGACGGAGCGAACGTGAAGAAAAACTACGTCCTCGACACGAACGTGCTCATCCACGACCCGCGTGCGATCTACAAGTTCGAGGACAACGACGTCATCATCCCGATCTACGTCATCGAGGAGATCGACCAGTTCAAGCGTGAGGGGACCGAGCGAGGCCGCAACTGCCGCCAGGTCGCCCGCTTCCTCGACGAGCTCCGCGAGCGCGCGAAGGAGTCGCTCGCCGTCGGTGTGCCCCTCGGCGAAGGCCTCGGCACGCTGCGCGTCGCGGTCCCCACGGTGCGCGGCGATCTGCCCGTCGCGCTCGATCACAGCGCCCAGGATCACGCGATCCTGAAGACCGCGCTCGACGCGCGCGACAAGGATCGTAGCAAGCCGACCATCTTCGTCACGATGGACACGAACCTCCGCATCCGCGCCGACGCGCTCGGCATGGAAGCGGAGACGTACGAGAACTCGAAGGTCGAGATCGAGACGCTCGACAGCGGGATCGTCGAGCTGACGGTCTCGAAGGCCGAGATCGACGACTTCTTCCAGAGCGGCACCCTCACGCCCAAGGTCCAGGGGATCAAGCCGAACACCTCGGTCGTGATCAAGGACACCGAGCAGACGAACCACACCGCGCTCGGCCGCTTCGACGCGACCAAGGGCGCGATCGTCCCCCTGCGGGTCCCGCGCGAAGGCGTGATGGGCATCCGCCCCAAGAACAAGGAGCAGGCGTTCGCGCTCGATCTCCTGCTCGACGACACCATCCGCCTCGTCACGCTCGTCGGCAAGGCCGGTACGGGCAAGACGCTGATCGCCCTCGCGGGCGGCCTGAAGAAGGTCGTCGAGGACGGCACGTTCACGCGCATGCTCGTCTCCCGTCCGGTCATGCCGATGGGGCGCGACATCGGCTATCTCCCGGGCGACGTCGACGAGAAGCTCAACCCGTGGATGCAGCCGATCTTCGACAACCTCGAGTTCCTCTACGGCCATGGCAAGCGGGACAACTCTGCGTTCCACGAGCTGATCGAAGGCGGCCTGGTGCAGGTCGAGCCGCTCACGTACATCCGCGGGCGCTCGCTCCCGCACCAGTACCTGATCGTCGACGAGGCACAGAACCTCACCCCGCACGAGATCAAGACGATCATCACGCGCGCCGGCGAGGGGACGAAGATCGTGCTCACGGGCGACCCCCATCAGATCGACAATCCGTACGTCGACAGCGCGTCGAACGGGCTGTCGATCGTCGCGGACCGCTTCCGCAACGAGAAGATCGCCGGTCACATCACGCTGTCGAAGGGCGAGCGCAGCGAGCTCGCCGAGCTCGCCGCCAACCTCCTGTGAGAGGTCATCGACCGATCGACCGTCTCGTCAGCGCATCGTCTTCATCGCCACGAGCATCGCCACCAGCACGAAGGCGATGAACGCAGCGAGCAAGAGCGCCATCGGGGGGCCGGTCTTCCCCTTAGGCTTCTTCGTGGCGGGACCGGCCTTCTTGGTCTCGACCTCTGGGCTCGGGTTCAGCTGGATGGGCATCGGGCTGCCGTCCGAGCCGACGCGTCCGTAGAACACGCCGGAGTCCTCTTCGATCTCGTCGGATGGGACCTGCAGCTTGCGCGGGCTCGGGCGCTCGGGGCGATCGCTCTTCGGACTCGGCCGCGCTGGCTTTCCGGCGGCGCGCGGCGCGGCCTCGATCGCGGGATCCGATTGCGGCACCGGCCCGGCCATCAGGTCGGTGATCTCGCGGCGATCCATCGGTCGAGTGTGATCGGCGCCCGAGGACACGGGACCGCTGATGTCGCCGAAGGCCTGCGTGACGTCGTCGCCCATCGTGTCGGCGGTCGCGAGCCGGCCCGTGCGCCGCAGCTCGTCGAGGTGGTCGGTGACCTCCTTCGCGAACTCGTCGTGCAGCTCTCCGGGGAGCCCGTCGATCGCGACGCCATCGTCGCGTGACGGCCGCGAGGGCTGCTTGGGAGCGGGCTTGCGCGCGAGGCGCTCTTCGAGCGCGATGATCTCTGCGAGCGCGGCTGCGGCAGATTTCGGCCGGACGCGCGGATCGCGCGCGATGAACCGCAGCACGAGATCGTCGAGCTCGATGGGGATGTCGGGCGCGTAGTAGCGCATCGAGTGCGGCGGCTGGGTGGCGAGCGCGACGAGGAGCGCCTGCAGGGTGGGGGCCTCGAACGGCAACCGCCCGGTCGTCATCTCGAAGATGAGGACGCCGAGTGAGTACACGTCGACCCGCGCGTCGAACGCGTGCGCCCCGGCCTGCTCCGGCGCCATGTAGAGGGGGGTACCGACCGACTGGCCCGCCCGCGTGAGCCGCGTGTCGTCCGACTGCACGAAGGTCGAGAGGCCGAAGTCGACGACCTTCACGAACTCGGCCTGGCCGTCCCGCTCGACGAGGAACACGTTCTCGGGCTTGAGATCGCGGTGCACGATGCCGTGCGCGTGCGCCGAGCCGAGCGCGCGACAGACCTGCTTGGCGATGGCGAGCGCGCGGTCGACGGGGAGGCGTCCGTCGCGCGTCATGCGCGCGTGCAGATCTTCGCCGACCAGGCGCTCCATGACGAGGTAGGGGGCGCCGTCCTCGCCGACGCCATAGTCGAAGACCTCGACCGCATGGCTCGAGCCGATCTGCGCGGCGATCTTCGCCTCACGCTTGAAGCGAGCGCGAATTTCCGGATCGTCGACGAGCGCGGGATCCACGAACTTCACCGCGACCGGCCGTTCGAGCCGCAGGTGCATCCCCGCGAACACCGCGCCGATCGCGCCGCGACCGATGATCTCCTCGATGCGATAGCTGCCCGCGATCACGGAGCCGAGTCGCGCGCGGTCCGCGGAGGTCTCCCGCTGACGCCTGCGCATCGGCCCGGCGGCTTTGCCACCTGGTTTACCCCGATCGCGGTCGGCCATCGAACTCGTGTTCCCGGTGGGAGGCGAGACGGCCGCCACCCCGATCCATTGTCAGCGAAGCGCGTCCGGAACGCACCCGTCAAGTCACCTTCACCATCGCTTCCACTCGCGCGGCGTCTCGCTCGCGCGAGCGGCTCGCCTTCGTGGTACGGTCACCCTCGTGAGCGGCAAGCCGAAAGGCCCGACCAGCGGCGGCGAGCCTCCCGCGAATGAAGGCCTCCTCGAACAGAGAGAGTCCTTCATCCATACCTTCTTCAAGAAGGGCGCGGAGCTGACCGAGGAGCTGCTGCGCGAGGACAAGCGCCTGCACGGGCGCGTCGCCGAGCTCGAGGCGGAGAACGCCGCGTTGCGCGCGCAGGTCGCGAGCGACGACGCGATCCGCGACCTTCTCTCGAAGATCCACCATCTCGAGAAGGAGAAGAAGGATCTCCTCTCGCGCATCGACCGCGTCCAGCAGTCGACGGGCCATTTCACCGATCGCTTCGCCGACATCGAGGCGGAGAACGCGCGGCTCGCGAGCCTCTACGTCGCGAGCCACCAGCTGCACTCGACGCTCGATCTGCGGTCGATCGTCCGCCAGATCAAAGAGCTCCTCGCGCAGTTCGTCGGCGCGCGCGCCTTCGCGGTCTACGTCATCGACGACGAGACGCGCGAGCTGGTCCCGTTCTGCTCCGAAGGCGTCAACACCGCGGAGCTCGTGCGCGTCCCGGTCGGCAGCGAGCACCTCCTCGCCCGCGTCGCCGAGAGCGGCGCCGCCGAGTGGGTGGAGGGGGACGCGACCACGGGCACCATCGCTGCGCCGGCCGCGACCGTCCCGATGTTGCTGCACGGCAAGGCCATCGGTGTGATCGCAGTCTTCGCGACCTACGAGCAGAAGAGCGAGTTCGTCGAGGTCGACTTCGAGCTCTTCAAGCTCCTCGGCGCTCACGCAGCCTCCGCGCTCGCGGCGTCGAGACTCTTCGCCCTGCACGGCGCCAAGATGGGCCCGGTGGACGCGTTCCTCGATTTGGAGTGATAGTTCCCGTGACGCCCTTGGAAGTGACGCCCTCTCCAGCGACGCCCTCTCGAGCGATAGAGCGATGAGCAATCAACAGTACTCATGCTTGATCGTCGAGGACTCGCCGATGATGCGGCAGCTCCTCGTCTTCGCGCTCGCGCGGGTGAAGAACCTGCGCGTGACCGAGGCAGACGACGGCATCGACGGCATGCGCAAGCTCGCCACCGCGAAGTACGACCTGATCATCACCGACATCAACATGCCGATCATGGACGGCTTGAAGCTGGTGAAGCGGGTGCGGAGCGACGCCGTCCACAAGGACACGCCGATCATCATCATCACGACCGAAGGGTCGCAGGAAGATCGCCAGCGCGCGCTGGCCCTCGGCGCGAACGCGTACATCACGAAGCCGATCCAGGCCCCCCAGGTGATCGCGAAAGTGAAGGAGCTCCTCAAGATCGAGGGGTGATCGTTTGCTTCGAGGCCTCGCCGCGTGACGTGAAGGCTCGCGCTGGTCGGCCAGATGGTCGCGCGCGTCGGACACGGAGCACGGCCACGGCCTCGGCCACGGCCACGGCGAAGTCTCGTTTCTCCGCGTGTCGTCGCAGCGCTCGCCGTCGCTGCGCTAACTCAGCGACCTCGATTCTCGAACTCGGCGTACCTAATCGATTGAACACGGAGGCACGGAGGCACGGAGGCACGGAGGCTCGAGAGTCTGCCGATCGCGACGCTTCGAGGCCTGGCCCCAGAATCCGTTGCTCGATGCGATCGCCGGCGAGACGCGGCTGGGTGCGCGCGGCAGCACCTCACGGACCTCCGTGCCTCCGCGCCTCCGCGCCTCCGTGTTCAATCCGAGCGTTCGAGAATCACGCGCGGTCATTTAGGGCGTCGCTGCGTGAGGGCGTCGCTGCGCTCTCCGACGGAGCCGGCCCGCGTGCGCGCGCCACGCTGGTTCTCCTCTCGCCGTGGCCGTGGCCGTCCGTGGCCGTGGCCGTGGCCGTTGGCCGTGCCCGGATTCGCGGTAGCAGTCACCACGCTGCGTCACGGCAATCCGTACGGGCGCCTTGACCCCGCCCCCTCCACCCCCTACCAGATCCTTCAAATACTTTTGAAGGCACTGCGGGGCAGGAGGAGGAATCCATATGGAGGCTTCGGAAAACGGGCCGATCGCGGCCGTCGCGGAGCGCTCGGGGCGCGAAGGGGCGCATGGGGAGGCCGTGCGCGCGATGTTCGATCGGATCGCGCCGACCTACGACCTGCTCAACCGGACGCTGTCGGCCGGGATCGACGTGCGCTGGCGCGCGCATGCGGTCGCCGAGCTCGCGCGGATTCCTGACGGAGAGATCCTCGATCTCTGTGCCGGGACGCTGGATCTCTCGGCCGCGATCGAGCGCGCCCATCCGCGTCGGCGCGTCGTCGCCCTCGACTTCGCGGCCGACATGTTGGACCGCGGGAGGTCGAAGGTCTCGCGCACCGAGCTCGTGGTGGGGGACGCGATGGCGCTCCCTTTCGAGAGCGGTCGCTTCGCCGCCGTGGTGTGCGGGTTCGGGCTGCGCAACCTCGCGAGCCCCGCGCGCGGGATCGCCGAGGCCATCCGCGTGCTCGCACCCGGGGGACGGCTCGTCGTCCTCGAGTTCTTCCGGCCAGCGCCGGGGCTCCGCGGCGCGATGACCCGCGCGTTCCACGCCGCGTACGGCAACGTCGTGCTCCCGCTCGCGGGCCGCGCGATCTCCGGCGACGGCGAGGCGTATCGGTATCTGGCGCAGTCCATGGCGAGCTTCCTCACGCGCGCAGAGCTCGAGAGCCTGCTCCGCGAGCACGGCCTCGACGTCCGCGGCGAGGATCTGACGCTCGGCATCGCGTCGCTCGTGTGTGCGCGCATCCCCGCGTGCGGGCGGGAAGGGAGCGCGCGATGAAGCAGCTGGTGCTCGGGATCACCGGCGCCTCGGGGGCACCGTATGCGCGCGCCACCATCGAGGCGCTCGTCGCAGCGCGTGCCCGCGGGGAAGTGTCGTTCGCGGCCGTGCTCTCGACGACCGCGCCGGAGGTGTGGACCCAGGAGCTCCCCCACCTCGAGAAGGGGGACGTGCGCGAGTACCTCGCGGCGCGCGACGTCCCGGTGTTCGGCGGCCGCGACTATCGCGCGCCGTTCGCGAGCGGCAGCGCCAAGTGGGACGCGATGGCGATCGTCCCCTGCTCGATGTCGACGCTGTCGAAGATCGCGCACGGGACCTCGGACGATCTCCTCTCACGCGCCGCAGACGTGTTCCTCAAGGAGCGGCGAAAGCTCGTGTTGGTCGCCCGCGAGACGCCGCTCTCGCTCGTCCACCTCGAGAACATGCTCACCGTGACGCGCGCCGGCGCCGTCGTGCTCCCGGCGTGCCCTTCGTTCTACATGCGCCCCGCGTCGGTCGACGAGGTCGTGCACACGGTCGTGTCGCGCGTCCTCGATCACCTCGGCGTCGAGCACGCGGCGCCGCGCTGGGGAGGAGCGGACCGATGAGCGTGCTGCTCGCCCGGGCGCTCGACGCCGCACAGCTCGATCTCCTGGTCCTCGGCGCGCTCGCCGATCGGATGCGCGCCGCCGAGCGCGGTGACGTCGTCCGGCTCCACCTGAACACCGCGCCCCCGAGCGACGGACGGACCTTCGACCGCGACGCGCTAGACGCCGCCGGCGACGGGACGAGCTTCCTCCGCCGCATCGCCATCGCGCGTCTCGCGGGAGAGGGCGGTCCGCTGCGCGTCGATGCGGCGAGCGTCGGACTGCCGCTC
>JBKJQC010000753.1:0-8399 GCA_046593995.1 Polyangiales bacterium | reverse complement strand
CGACTGACGACCGGCAACGCACGAGCGACGACAGCGCCGCGGCCACGAGACTGCGCGACCCTGGACCCTAGACCCTAGACCCTGGACCTCTTCAGGTCTGCATGGCGTCGAGACGGTACAGATAGGGCTTTGCCGGCGCGCTCCAAAGCCTCCCGGAGCGTCCGAGGTGGAGCAGGTGGAGATTGCCGTGCGTCGGGTGCGGCTCCGTGCGATCGCGGCCGTGACCGGTCACGAGGAAGACGCCGTCGCCCTTCGCGATGGTGCGACTCGGGAGCGTGAGGACGAGCGGCGGCGGCGCGAGCCTGCCCCATGACGCGCTCGGCGCGGTGGCGAGGATGTAGCGCCCGAGATCGTCGTCGACGTGGGAGAGCAGCGCGAGCACTTCGCCGTAGGGCTCGACGAGCCCCGCGGCGCCGACCGTGAAGAATCGCTTCCGCGGGATCACGACGCGCTCGTCGGACGCTCCGAGCACCTTCAGACGACGCGCGATGCGGTCCGTCACCGCCGTCAGGGTACCCGACCGAGCGCGCGGGGGAGGCCCCACCCGAGGCCGTTCGGCGAATCACCGGCGGGTCCGAGGGAGAGGCGTCGCGATCTCGGAGCACAGAGGGAGCGCGCGTCATGCCGCGACGCGAAAAAGATCCGTGCGTCCGGGAAGGGAGGGAGCGTGCGCGTCACGCCTCGGCGGAGGCGACCACGCACCGGTGGGCGACGCGGAAAGGGCGCGCATCCCGCCGATGTTTCGTGCTAGCGTCGCCGCGCTTCTCAGGTATTCGAGCAGCATTCCCCGTATGTGGAAGACCCTTCGAAGCTTCGCGCTGGCAGCGGCAGTCGCCGTGCCGAGCGCCTCCTCTGCGTGCGCCCCGACCGAGGGTGAGCACATCGATCTGCGTGGCCAGAAGGTCCGACTGACGGTGATTCACACGTCGGACATCCACAGCCGCCTCTTCCCCTACCAGTACACGCCCCTCCTGCCGGATCGCAGCGCGGGCTTGCAGCTCGGGAAGGGACCGTACGGAGGCATGGCGCGCGTCGCGCACGTGATCCGTCGCGAGCGCGCACGGGCCGATCGCTCGGTGCACATCGACGGCGGCGACATCTTCCAGGGCGCGCCGATCTTCAACTACTTCAACGGCGAAGCCGAGATCCGCGCCCTCGCGGAGACGGGCGTGGACGCGATGGTCATCGCGAACCACGAGTTCGACCGCGGCGTCCAGAACGTCACGACGCAGATCCAGAAGTGGGCGACCTTCCCGGTCCTCGCCGCGAACTACCAGATGGAGGACGCGTCCTTCGTCGGTAACTCGCCGATCGGCACCGTCCTCCGCCCGTACACGATCCTCAACGTCCGCGGGCTGCGGGTCGCGGTCATCGGGATGGGCAACCTCTCGACGCTGACCTCGATCTTCGAGCAGCCGAACCGGCTCGGCATCCTCCCCTACAAGACGCGCGACATCGCGCAGTTCTACATCGACTTCCTGCGTCCCCAGGCAGATCTGTTGGTGGCGGTCACGCACCTCGGCCTCGAGGTCGACGAGCAGATGATCCACGACACCGAGGGGCTCGACCTCGTCCTCGGCGGCCACAATCACATCGTCATCGCGCCGCCCAAGGTGGTGTTCGACTGCGGCGGCGCCGAGGTCAAAGAGTCGTTCGTCAACGTCCCCACGGGGAGCGGCGACGCGCAGAAGCGCATCTGCCAGCCGCGGAGGGTGCTCTTGATGCACTCCGGCGCCTTTGCGAAGTTCGTCGGTCGCCTCGACATCGACGTCACCGACGACTCGACGCAGATCAACGCTGCCGCCCCGGCCCGCGCGCCCGGCGAGGTGCGCGACGGGAAGAACGGGACGAAGTCCTTCTACGACGACGTGAACGGGTTCGAGATCCTCGCCCACAACATGCAGGTCTTCCCGATCGACAACGAGGTCGCGGAGGATCGCCGGGTCGCGGCGATGCTCGAGCCGTACAAGCTCGCCCTCAAGGACATCGGCAACCTCGATCTTCTCGTCGGCTACGCGCCCGCCGAGGTCCGCCGCACGGCCGCAGCGGGCGGCGACTCGCAGCTCGGCAACATGATCTCGACGAGCATGTGGCTCCGCCTCGGCGTGCAGACGGACTTCGCGATGACGAACACGACGGGCATCCGCGCGGATCTCCCGGCCGGTCCGGTCACGCTCGAGAACATGTTCAACGTGTTCCCCTTCGACAACAGCATCACCAAGATGCAGCTGTCGGGCGGAGAGATCCTCGAGCTCTTCGACTTCGTCGCGCGCCGCTCGAAGCTCCGCGGCTGCGCCTCGCAGGTGCAGATCGCCGGCGCCCAGCTCGTCATCAACTGCAACGGCTGCGATCCGGCCTATCGACCGGACGCGATCGGCGGGGTCGAGGCGTGCGCCGAGCAGCTCTTCATCGGCTTCACGGGGCAGACCTGCGCCGCGGACTCCGACTGCATCAAGGACCCGAAGCTCGCGCGCTTCTCCTGCGACACGACGGTGAAGCGCTGTCGCAACCCGATCCAGCGGAACGGCAGCTACGAGCTCGCGACGTCGAACTACCTCGCGAGCGGCGGCTCCGGCTTCCGCGTCCTCCAGCGCAACACGACGCAGTTCGACACCAAGATCCAGCAGCGCGACGCCGCGACCGACTTCCTCCGCATCGGCAAGCCGTGCGGCTGGCAGACGACGGCGAGCGGCGCCGGCGGTCTCCTCAAGTGCACGACCGACAAGGACTGCGCCGGCCTCGGCGAGTTCGTCTGCGCGTGCCCGGGGAAGACCGAGCCGATCGACTTCGACGCGAGCCCCCTCTCCTGCAAGACCACCGGCGGTTGCGCGGGCGAAGGGCGCTGCGTGCTCCAGGCGTGTCGCGACGACGTCGCGAGCTTCCACGACGGCATCGAGTGTCGCGACGCGAGCCCCGGCGCCACGAAGGACTCCTGTCGCATCAGCGCGTGCTCGCAGTCCGGCGAGCAGTGCAAGCTCCTCGCGTGCGTCGATGCGACGCTCGGGGCGAAGGTCGATGGCCGCCAGGTGATGCTCGGCCGTTGAGCCCGAGCGGATGGATCCCATGCGTTCGCTCCTCTCCTTCGTGCGTCTCGCCGTGGTCGTCGCCCTCGCTGCCTGCAGCGGCGGCAAGACCACGCAGCCAGACCGGCCGCTCGACGTGCTCGTCACGGTCACCTCGGGACCGGCGAACACCCTCGACAAGCGGATCCCGATCACCTTCGACCCCGGTGAGGCGTCCGTGTGGGGCGTCGACCTGAAGGTCCGCAACTACGACGGCACCACGCGCACCAAGTTCACCGGGCCGAACGCCTGGCTCCGCCTCTCGTTCGCCCCCGCCGGACAGATCGTCGAGATCGAGACCGCGAACGGCAAGAACGATCCCAACGTCTCCGGCCCGAACGTCCGCGTGACCAACGGCGAGATCAAGGGGCTGAAGATCAAGGTCATCGGCGCCTACGGGACGACCCGCATGGTCGCGCAGGACATCGGATTCACCCCCGCGCCGATCAGCAAGGTCGCGGTCGGCGCTGCGGCCTGCGCGAACGGTGAAGACGACGACGGCAACGAGTACGCGGACTTCCCGCACGATCCGAACTGCATTCTCCTGAACGACGACTCCGAGGCGCCGTTCGAGGCAGGCTTCGGTACCTCACAGATCCTCTACTTCGAGGATCCCTCGATCCACGAGGTGCAGGCCGGTCAGAACTCGCCGTTCCTCGCGAAGCAGGTCGATCTCAAGGCCGGTGAAGGGCACCGCCTGATCGTCACGTTCAAGTCTGCGAACGGCATGTACATCACCGACATCGACGATCCGCGCGGATCGACGTCGATGTTCGTCTTCACGTTCAGCGCGCCCTACGGCGTGCGCGAGTGCGACCGGCTCCTGCGCCTCTCGGGCAACGTGGCGGACTTCTTCGGCGGCACGCAGCTCGGCACCCCCGGCTGGTCGGTGCTTCCGTGGATCAGCCCGCAGAAGACCGGGCCCTGTCTGATCCCCGACTTCAACGTCATCGACGGCAACGTCGTCGCGTCGCTCGATGCGACCGAGTCGCTCGAGTCGTCGATCGTCGTGGTGAAGAACCCGACCATCGGCCTCAACTTCGGCAGGGAAAAGGTGCTGGTGGTCGACAACGCGCCCATCCCCGAGCCGGGGAAGTCGAACTGCGATCTCAACGGCGACGGCATCGTCGGCTTCAACCGCAATCGCGGCGGCTTCAGCGAGCTCGAGAAGTCGTGCAACGACAACTGCACGGCCGATCCCGACTGCACGGAGTGGAACAACTTCGTGCAGTTCAACCAGGTGAAGATCAAGTTCGCGCCCGCCGACGGCACGCTCTTCTTCTCACCGAGCGCCATCCCTGGCTTCGACGTCCTCAAGTTCGTCGGACCGAACAAGCTCGCCGAGGTCCGCGGCGTGCTCACGAACTTCCTCGGACCACAGCCGCCGTACACCGTGGAGCCTCGCTGCGTGGATGACGTCATCCTCTTCGGCGCTGCTCCGGCCACGATCAAGGACTCGAAGTCGGCATGCGTCGCCGGTCGCATCGGGATCGACGTCGAGGGATCGAACTGATGAAAACGCGTCTCCATCTGAAGTCTCTTCCCCTCGCTGCGCTCCCCCTGGCGGCGCTCCTCTTCGCCTCCCTCGCGGTGACGAAACCGGCGCGCGCGCAGGCGCCCGCCGATCCGATCGGCCCGAAGGCCCCGTCGGACAACGACAAGGGTCCCGCGGGCGCGCCCGGCGGCGTGATCACCGGGAGCTCGCCCGGCGGTCAGCCCTCGGGCAGCGGCCCTGGGAACGAAGCAGGGAAGCAGCCCGCACCCGGCACGACGGTCGTCGTCGAGACGAACGTCCCGTCGACGGTCGCCCCCGAGTCGATCCCGGCAAAGGCGGCGGCGGCCAAGGGCTCGCAGGGCGACTACATGGACACGCGCCTGACGTGGACGTTCGGCGACGACGACATCCTCCACCGCACCGGCGCGACGCAGCCGCTGTCGCCGCTCCCGAGCATCGGTGAGCGCCCGCAGTACCGTCTCTTCTTCGACAACCTGAACTCTCGGTTCACCGGTCGCGAGAACCTGACCCACCTCGTGATGTATCGAAAGATGCCGGGGTTCATCAAGAACCTCGACACCGAGGCGGCCCTCGTCCTCCGCTTCGACATGCAGGCGCTCGCCGCCAACAACAACAACGTCAACCAGGCGTTGTACGACACCGGCAGCTACCTCCGCCTCTACTACCGTACGAACCCCGACGCCCCCGCGAGCGCCCAGAAGACGGGCCTCTCGATGGTCTTCTTCCCGCTCGACACGGATCGTTTCCGGCTCGGCTACCTCTACGAGATCTCGTGGGGCGGCACGAACGCCGGCCGCAACGAGTCGATCTTCCCGCGCCTCGTCGGTGCGTCGCCCGGTCTGAAGGTCCAGTACGACGGCCCCGGCTTCTATCTCTTCGGCGGCTTCAAGACGGCGCAGATCGTCCAGCCGCAGACGAACCTCCGTCCCGGCGCGGGCGGCGGCGGCAACGAGGTCGAGGTCGTGCGCGTCGCCGAGACGAACTACGGCTTCCTCGGCGGAGCCGGCGCCGATCTCGGCCCGCTCTTCCATCTCGACGCGGGCATCGGGTACTTCCAGCAAGGCCGGTTCGAGTTCCCGGATCTCCGGCCGCCGCCCGACACCGATCGTCAGGCGCCGCGCGTCTTCACGTACGGAGGCAGCGCGCGCTTCGTCTTCCACAAGGACATGGCGACGCCGCAGTCGATCGACTTCCTGCTCTACAGGAACGATCCGGCCGCGCCGATGATGATGTTCAAGCCGGAGACGTACAAGCCGGGCGAGCTCGCGTACTCGATCAGCTTCGAGGCCTCGCAGCTCCGTCAGAACCTCCACGATCCCGATCCGCAGAAGGTCGGCGCGACGAAGATCCAGGACGCGCGCGCCGCGGCCGTGCAGGCCGTGATCAAGGCCGGTTTCGCGCGCATCGGCCTCGCGGGCATCTACCGTGACGTGCCGTTCGTCCTCCGCAACGTGCCGAGCTTCGTGCCGTTCGAAGCGCTCGACACGTCGCGCACCAAGACGCAGCAGGAGCTCTTCTTCGCCGGCTCGGTCGACTACCAGATCGAGTCGTTGCACCTCCGTCCCGGCATCGGCGGCGGTGTGCAGCTGCCCTCGACGTTCAGCGCCGAGAGCACGGTCGGGAACGCGACGGCCGAGCGCACGGTGGTCATCCGGCAGGCGGGCAACGTCTCGATCTTGCCGCTCGGTGAGAAGCGCAAGGCGATCCTCCAGGGGCGTGTCTCTCTGCGCTGGGACCTCTCGGACATCTTCGCTGCCATCGGCTGGCTGCAGGTGATTCACGATCCGAACGCCACGATCGTCACCCGCGATCCTTCCGAGGGGACGGTCGGTCTACGGACGTTCCAGTCGTCGACCTTCTTCGGGTTCGGGATGACGCTGCAGGCGCGTTACTAGTTCTCTCCACGGTCGTCATCGAACGCAGTACGCCTTGGTCGCTTCGTTGGCTCGAAGAGCTTCTGGGCGGGGACGCCGCGGCCTCCGGGTGGTGGTGCGTCGTCGGAGCGCTGCGGTCCCTGCAGCTACAGGCGGGGACAGAGCAGCGCGGCTCCGTTGGTGACTGCTTGCCGCAATGGTCGTGCAGTTACGGAGACCGCCGCTCGGGGCCCTCCGCTCGGCGGACGTACGCCAAGATGCGCGCAGAGAACCGGAACTGACTGAACTCGGGGCCGCCGTCCGAAGACGCACCACCACCCTGCGGCCACGGCTCGGTCGCGTGCGGCTCTTCACGGCGATCTTCGTTCTCCGGAGGCTTGGGAGTCGGGCCGCGTTGCGCGCGGGAGCACGCTGCGGGGCCCCCGTGGCACCGTCGTAACGAGTGAACTACACTTCACTCGATGGAACGGCCGTCGTCCCCTTCGCCTGAGCCCGCCGAGCGTCCGTCGCGCGAGCCGTCGAGTGCGCCGGCGAATCCGTTCGTTGCGTGGCTCGAATCGATGCGTCCGGACGAGATCGAACAGCTCGAAGCCGCGGCGGAGATTGGCCGGCAGTTCGGTGGCGACGTCGACGCCGAGCTGCGCGCGAAGCAGGGAGGCTAGATTTTCTCGGTCCGTTCAGCGAACCATCGGCGCACGTCGTCGAGCGCGATTGCCTCGAGTGCCACCTGTGTTCGTAGCGTGGCCAGCGCGCGCACATCGCAGCGCACCGTGCATCCCAACCTTCGAGCGGCCTGCAACGCGAGGCCACGACTGAGGACGTCCCAGTAGGCCCCGAGACCGCGCGCACGACGGGCAAACGCGAAGAACAGGTCGGCCGGCGCGTCGGCGGGACTGCGGATCGTCACGCGGGCTTCCGCGAGCGCAACGTCGATCGAGATCGAAATCCTCGCCGGTGGCGGTGGAAGCGCGAACCGACGTTCGAGCCACGGCAGCCCATCGAGGACCTCGCGTGTCGTAGGAATCATCGAATGCCGCTATCGCTAGCCTCGCGTGTGCCGAGTCGGAAGAGGTATCGAGGCAGCGCGCGCGAAGCACTCCTTGCGGCTAGAGGCCGGTCACCTTCGTGGGGTGTCCGCGCGTCCGGCGCGTTCGGGTGCGCCCTCTCCTCGACATCGCACTCGAGAACGCGCGCGAAGGCTGCGCCGGTGAGAGCCTCGCGGCTTCGGTCGCGTTCGCGCAGGCCCGCGCTGCAAGCGACCCGTGCATCCGCGAGCACTACGCGCGCATCGCTGTCGACGAGACCCGGCACGCCGCTCTCTCGTTCCGCATCCACGCGTGGATCCTGCCGCAGCTCACGCCACCGCAGCGCGGACGCGCCGAAGCGGAGCTCGGACGGCGCATTCCGACGCGCCTCGAACACGCGCTCTCCTGAGCTCCACGCATCCCGGTCGATGGAGCGGCTGTAGGGGGGTTCGTCACACTCGTCGAACGCCTGTCTGTTGTGCGGGTCGGGGCGGGCACGCGAAATCACGCCCGAATCGGGGAAGAGGGCGTGGCAGGACATTTGCTTACATCGACACCATGCGGTCGTTCATCATCATCGCGGCCTCGGTCATCAGCGTCGCGATGGCGTTCTTCGGCGCGCTGCTCGGAGCCGCTTCGGCGTCGACGAGTGGCATGCTCGCGCCGCTCGAGGACGTCGCGACCCTCGTCGGCGTGTCCGGCGCCGCCGCCGCGATGCCGATGGACAGGGCGGCGCCGAGGACGAGCAAGCCGGCGCACATCGACTCGTTCGTGAAGAGCGCCACGTACGCGCACGCTCCCACCCGTAAGAGCGCGAAGCACTGAGCTCACGGCTCGGCACGGTGTCATCTGATCCGTGATCGCGTCTGCTACGCACTTGATGCGCACGCACGCGAGCACGGTGTCATCTGATCCGTGATCG
>JBKJQC010000653.1:0-5026 GCA_046593995.1 Polyangiales bacterium | reverse complement strand
CGAACACGCGGCTGGTGTCGACGCAGGCGTCCCGCGCGAGCGTCGCGACGAGCGCGCGTGCGAACCCGACGTCGTCGATCTTGCGTTCGGCCGCTTCTCCGCAGCAAGCGCCGCCGTCGAAGCTCTTGTGCACGCCGAGCGGACGCGCGACGACGAAGCCGCGCGCAGTGCCTGTCTCCGCGATGCGCGTCGTGCGCTCGAGCTGCTCCGGATCGCCGCCCCACCCGTGGAACGCGAGCACCAGCGGACGCAAGCCGGGCGCGTCGGGGAGATCGACGTGGAACGTGCGCGTGAGGCCGTCGTGCTCGATCTCGTGGAGCCCGGGCGCGATCGCTGCGACGCAGGTCGAGAACGGCGCCGGCTCGATCGCGGTCGGCGGATCGGGCGTGCGCGCGTACGCGACGTACGTCGGCGGCTCGAACGGCGCGGCGGGCAGCGCTCTTCCGTCGCACGCGAACGCGCCGGAGATCGCCCCGGAGAACACGACCGCGACGAAGAACGAACGCATCGACCCTTGGCCCTCGGTCTGACAGGAAACGTCCCTCGGGGCCAAGCTTCCCGAAAACCCTGCGGGATTTCAGCGGATCGTGATGGCCGAAACCGTGACGTTGTCCTGCCCGCCGCGGACGATCGCGTAGGCGACGAGCGCGTGGGCGATCGCGGTGCACGACGCGTCGTCCGGCAAGGCATGGACGATCTCGGCCACCGCGTCCGCCGACGGCGCGTAGTTCCACAGGCCGTCGGTGCAGAGGATGAGCACGCCCGGACACTCGAGATCGATCTCCACGAGCTCCGGCTCCGAGTGCGCGGGCTCGCTCCCTTCGAGCGGCCCGAGGCAGCGCGTCAGTGCGTGCGCGAACGGTGACCGGATGGCGTCCTCGTACGTGGTGGCTCCGGAGGCGAGCGCCTCTTCGAGCCACGAGTGATCGCGCGTGAGCATCGCCGCGCGGTGCTCGCCCTGCGGCCGCGGGACGAAGTAGGCGCGACTGTCGCCGACCCAGCCGATGGTGGCGCGGCGTCCGACGACGTGCGCCACGACGATCGTCGTGCCGAGTGACTCGCCCCCGAGGGCGTCGCGGGCCTTGCAGATCTCGTCGTGGGCATCGCAGACCGCGTCGTAGACGGCGACCGGCGCCTCTTCCTCCGAGCGTTCGATGCGCTCTCGCGTCGTCTTGGCGGCGATCGACGAGGCCTTGTCGGCGTGTTTCGAGGCGCTGACGCCGTCGCACACGACCGCGATGATCGCGTCGCGCCCGCCTTCGAGATGGACGACCGCGAGCTCGACCCAGTCCTCGTTGCGCTCGCGGAGGAGCCCGATGTCCGAGCAGGCGCCCGCGCCGGGGACGTCGTCGCCGGGCGCGTTCACGGCGGCCGCGCGGAGCGTCGCTTCGACAGCCTCGATCGTGCGCCTGCGATCGTTCGTCCGGAGGAGCGCGCGGAGGTCCGACGGAGCAACCGTGGCGGCGAGGTCGATGGCGATGGCGCCGAGGACCGCGCTCGCATCGAGGCGATCGCGTCCGTGCTCGCCGTCCTCGAGGCGCACGACTCCGCGCAGGCGGTGGAGCACGAGACCGTTCTTGCCTTCGCCGACGTCGCGCACGTCCGGCACCCACGCGAAGCCCGCCTGCTCGATGACCTTCGCGAGCGTGAGCACCGACTGGACGCGCCAGGCGCGCGCCCGGTCACCCGAGCCGTTGCCTGCGTCGTCGCCGCGCGGTTCGAGGACGAGGTACGCGCCGAACCGCGTGTCGTGATGCAGTCCGTGCACCACCGGCAGCGTCACGCTCTCGCGCAGCAGGCGCATCGCGTGGGCCTCGCGTTCGAGCGCGTCGAGATCCCCGAAGGCGAGGACCATCAGGCGGCCCGCCTCGTCTCGCACCTCCACCGCGTCGTCGTCACGCCGCGACACGACGCTGAACGCGCCGACGGTCGTTCCGACTTTCGGTAGCAGTGGTCTCGATGACGACAGCGCAGGCTCCAGGATCTTTCCTCCCGAAACTCCCATTCGACGCGACAACCGGTGCTTCCGTCCAGCCTCGCCGTTGCCGCATGGCATCATGGGGTGCCTCGCCCTCCGAAGAAGCCTCCGAATTGCGTCTGAATCTGCCACCCGGTGGCCCGTCGAACGGGTGCACCGTCGCATCCCGGGAGAGAGATCCATGTCGCTGCGTTCGCTCGTCTGCCGCTCCACGATGGCCGCTTCGATGCTGTTCCTCGTCCCGGGCGCCCTGCTCTCGGGCGTCGCATTCGCCGGTCCCCCCGCGAAAGACGGCCCCGCGAAAGACGCCCCCGCGAAGGACGCCAAGGCAGCGCCGAAGTCGGACGCGACCGGCAAGCTGAAGCTCGAAGAGTTCGAGACCGCGCTCCGTCCGCTCCTGCAGGAGATGCACGAGTGCTACCGCAAGGCCCTGAAGAAGGACGCCATCGCGGAAGGCGACGTGGTGCTGATCATCGAGACGGCCGGAGGAAAGGTCCTCAAGGCCGAGACCGACAAGGCCGCGTCGTCGCTCAAGCTCGACGACGCGCACAAGTGCATCGTCTCCGTGCTGAAGAAGGCGAAGATGCCGATCGCGAAGAACGCGAAGGGGGAGCACGACCCGAAGGCCAAGGCCGCCGTGCGCTACCCGGTGGAGTTCTCCCTCGGAATCGACGTCGGCACCGGCCCGTCGAAGGCGTCCGGAGCGAAGCTCGATCACGACAAGGTGAAGAACGTCTTCTTCGTGAACAAGATCGAGTTCGGTCGCTGCATCCTCGATGCGCGCAAGGCGAACAAGGGGCAGACGGCCGCGGGCAAGCTGGTGCTCGAGGTGAACGTCACCGGCGGCAAGGTGACCACGGCGAAGCCGCTCCCCGAGACGACCGTCGAGGACAAGGAGTTCAAGGACTGCATCGTCGAGGCCGTGAAGAAGTTCAAGTTCCCGCTCGCAAAGGACGCGAAGGGCGTCGACGACGAGAAGGCGGCTTCGACGATCACGTATCCGATGGAGTTCTCCCCCTGAATCCTCGTGCGCGCGCCTTCTCCGCTTGGCGCGCGCGCACCGGATTGTCGCTCCTCGAGATCGTTCACGGTCGCACGGGCTCTCGCTTCGCGGTGCCCGCCTCGCCGATCGCGCGCGGCCACCAGGTGATGGGAGCGGCGAGATGCTGTGCGCGAAGCGCGCTCCCCGTGAACGTGAACGTGTCCGTGGGACGTGAACGGAGCGAAGCGATTCTCCGCGGGCGTCGGTACGCGTGAGCGTCAGGGCTTCTTCGCAGCGTCGACCTTCTTCGCGGGGACGACCTGCTTCGACGGATCACCCTTCGCCGGCTCGCCGACCTTCTTCCCAGGATCAGCCTTCTTCTCCTCGCCCTTCAGCATGTTGCGCAAGAGCGCGGCATAGCCCTCGGCGACGGCGCGCGCGTCTCCGCCGCCGAGCGTCACACCCTTCGGCGCCGACTCGAGGAGGTTCGCGAGCGTGGCGAAGCGATCCGCGAACACGGCGAACACACCGGCGAGCGCGTCGCGTTCGTGCTTCCCCTGCGGCGGATGTCCCCCCTTCGTCGCGATGGAGGTGAGAAGCGCCGTCCAGTCGTCGGTCTGCTTGCTGCCGAAGACCACGGCGAACACCGCGTTGCCCGCCGCGCTCTTGGTCGAGGCGGCGAGCGCGCGCGTTGCCTCGATGCGATCGGCTGCGAGGACCAAGGCGATCGTCTGTGCGGCCGACGAGAGCTTGCCCGGCAGTGTCTGCAGCTTCGCGAGCGCGGCGCTCGCCGTGACGTCGGCCGCGTTGTTGCCGTCCCCTTTCGCCGCGTCCCCTTTGGCCGCGGCGCTGCGCGCGAGCGATGCTTCGCGCGCAGCGTTCGCGGTGGCCGTCAGCAGCGCGGCGACCCCCGCGTGATCGTCTGACACCGCAGCGATCGCTTCGATCGCCCGCGCCGTCGCTGCTTCCTTCATCGCGCGTACCGCTTCGACCGCGGGCGCGTCGTCGTCCTTCGTCGCGAGCGCCTCGTTGGCGACGATGCGGCATCGACGCGTGGTCGCGAGGTGCTTCTCTTCTCCGGCAGCGCCGAGCGCCTCGCTCCAGGCGCCGCCGACCCAGCACCCGACCGCGGCCCACAGCCAACGTGCCGACTTCGTCGCCTCCGGGTGCTTCGCGACGCTCGCAGACGGCGGCGGCGGTGCGGCGACCATCACCGGCCCGCTCGAAGAAGCTCCTGCGGATGGAACCGTCGCCCCCTTCTCGAAGTGGGCGCCGCCACCGCACGCACCGAAGGTGGCGCCGCACGTCGCCGCGATGAGCACGAGGAGGATCGGCCGGAGGGTCTTCTCCAGGGGCTTCGGGGCAGTCCGCATGGCGTCGTTCACTCGATGCCGCGAACGCGACCGAGCTTCGCTCACTTGATGATGAACGTGCGCTCGATCCAGGTGACGCCGCCGCGGTTGTCGCGGGCGACCACCCAGAGCTTGTGCTCGCCGGGCGCGTTCCGACCGACGAGCTTGGTGCTCGGCTCCTGGGCGCGCTTCACGTCGTACTCGAAGATGCCCTCGGTCGCGTAGTACTGCACGACGACCTGCTCCTCGAAGGGCGTCCCGAACTCGTCCGTACCGACTTGTATCGGGTTCCCGTCGAACTGGATGTTCAGCGCGAGCGGCGCCGCGCCTTCGCAGCGATCGAAGCGCTGCTCGTCCGTGTTGCAGCCGGAGCCGATGGTGGGCCTGTCGGTCGGACCCCATACGATGGCCGTCGGCTTGCCATCGACCGTGCCGGGGTACGTCAGTTGGGCGATCTGCGGGTCGCGGTTCTCGTCCTTCGCGCGGATGAAGACGCGCTTGAGGCCGATGGTGAACTTGTCGGCCCCGAGCACCTCGTCGTCCGGGCCGAGGCACAGCACGGGGAGCTCGTTCCGCCGCGCCGCGAGCGCCTCGAAGTTGAACCTGAGCCTCCCTGGGCACGAGAGGAACACGACACCGATCATCGCGCCGCGCTGTCCCTGCGGGGGCAAGGTCGAGATCGCATCGTCGGGGACCTTGATGCGAAAGGTCGAC
>JBKJQC010000780.1:0-4303 GCA_046593995.1 Polyangiales bacterium | reverse complement strand
GGAGGCAGCCCGCGCCGCCAGCGGCGCTCGTGCTGGGATGAGCTCGGGCTAGACCGCGGGCGCCAACGCCTCGAAAGCTCGGCCATTTGGCTTTGCGCAGCGCTTGCGACGAATGGGCGGGTTACTGGCACCACCGTTGCGAGCCCGGTACCGTCTAAAGACAGGGACCGGTGCGGGTAGACAGCAAGATCTGCACGTCGTGCGGTCGTCGTTACAGCGACGAGGCTTTGTTCTGCCCGCGCGACGGCAGCGCGCTCGTCAACTCGAGCGCGGCGAACGCGAAGGACACGTTCGTCGGCCGCGAGATCCTCGGCCACATCGAGATCCAGTCCCTCATCGGCTCGGGCGCGATGGGGCGCGTCTACCGCGCGCACCAGCGGGGGATCGACCGCGACGTCGCGGTGAAGATCCTCCACAAGGATCTGGCGCAGAACCCCGACCTCGTCACGCGCTTCCTCCGCGAGGCCAAGGTCGCCTCACGGCTCCATCATCCGAACGTCGTCCAGGTGCTCCTCGCGGGGCAGCTCGAGGACGAGACGATGTACCTGGTGATGGAGTACCTCGACGGGATCTCGCTCCACTCCGCGCTCCTTGCGGCAGGGGGGTACCTCGGGCTCGAGCGCGCGCTCCACATCACGCTGCAGATGTGCGACGCGGTCGGGCAGGCGCACGAGGTGAACGTCGTCCATCGCGACGTGAAGCCCGAGAACATCATGCTCGTGCAGCGAGGGGACGATCCCGACTTCGCGAAGGTCCTCGATTTCGGCATCGCGCGCCTCGCGAGCGGCGATCCCGGTCGCAGCGGCGCAGAGACGCAGGCCGGCCTGGTGTTCGGGACGGCGCGCTATCTCTCGCCGGAAGGGGCGCGCGGTGAGCCGGTCGGTCCGCCGAGCGACAACTACGCGATCGCGACGGTGCTCTATCAGGCGCTCGCCGGTCGCACGCCCTTCGAGAGCGAGTCGTCGGTCTCGCTCCTCGTCGCGCAGATCCACGATCCCGCGCCGCCGCTCCACACCATCCCGCGCGCCTCGAACGTCCCCTCCGCGATCGAGGCCTCGATCATGCGGAACCTCTCGAAGGATCCGCGGCAACGCGATCCGGATGCACACGCCTTCGGACGCGCGCTGATCGAGGGCGCGATCCAGGCCGGCCTCTCTCCGGACGAGCTCCTGCCACGGCCGGCGGTCGCGCGCGCCAAGCGTGGATCGTCGTCGGCGAGCCTCCAGACGCCGGGCCCGCAGAGCGTCGGCACGCCGATGCCGCTCGGGATGACCGGCACGATCGGCACCCCCGAGAGCCTGCGCGTGCCGCTCGCCTCCACGCAGACCGCGCTCGCGCCGGTGAACATCCCCTCGAACATGGCGCCGAGCGTCTCGCCGAGCGTCTCGCCGAACACGCCGCCGATGCCGGACGCGCCGCCCGGCATCTACCACCCGTCGTACAGCGGGAGACCTCCCGAACGCCGCGTCGCGAAGACGATGGACGACGCTGCGCTCGCCGGCGCGAACGGGGGCGCGAGCCCCTACGCGCCGACCGATCCGCAGCGCGCGGCGCCCCCGCGCGAGGGCGTCGGCAGTGCGACCGTGGGGATGAAGCCGTTTCCGCAGCCCCACGACGAGTCGATCCTCGGCACCGCCAGCGCGCCGCGTGACGAGCACGCAGCGGGTGTGCCGCGTCGCGGTCGAATGCTCGCGGCCGTCGTGGTGCTCGGTCTCCTCGGCATCGCCGGCGCTGGCATCGCCTCGTACCGACTCGGCTGGCTCGGCCCCGCCAAGGTCGTCGACAAGGGGGCGAGCCTCGAGGAGCTCCTCGCGCGTGCACGCTCCGCGCTCGAAGCGCGCCGCTGGGACAAGCCCGCCGGTGACAACGTCCTCGAGCTCACCGACAAGGCGCTGCTCCTCGCGCCGGCCGACGCGCGCATCTTCGAGATCCGCAACACCGCCGCCGATCGCCTCGTGCGCGAAGCCCTCGAGAAGAAGGCCAACGACGATCTCGTCGGGGCGCTCTCGCTCTATCGGCTCGCCGCGAAGCTCTCGCCGCCCGACGTCGGCGTGAAAGAAGAGATCGAGAACATCGAGGCCGAGCTCGCGAAGAACCCGAGCACCGCCGGCCTGGTCACCGACGCCGGTGCGGCGAAGTTCTTCGCCAAGCTCGAGATCGGCGGCGCGGAGCCGCCCAAGCCGAACGAGCCGACGACGCTCGTCGCGACCCTCTCGAACGATCCGAAAGAGACGGATCCGAAGGCGCACTTCTCGATCCAGGGCCCCGGCCTCGACGCCGCAAAGATCGTCGAGGCACGCGCCGACTCCCCGACGCGCTACGTCGCCTCGTTCGTGTTCCCGCAGACCGGCACGTACAAGATCCACTTCTTCGCGCGCCCCGAGGGGTTCCCGACCAAGGTCGACGCGCAGAAGCTCGTGGTCGCCGGCGGAGCCCCGGCCCCGAAGCCGAGCGTCACCGTCACCGCCAAGCCGACCGGCACCTGGCCCAGCGGCGGCTGGCCGACCAAACCCGCCGGCAGCGGCGCCCCGACGGGCACCGGGAAGACGCTCACTCCGGATCCGGTCCCCCTCCCGATGCCGGGGACCGCGCCGCCGCCTCCGGCCCCGCCCTTCCCGACGCTGCCGTGATCGCCGTGAGCAGGGCGTGCGCGAGCGGCTCGCGATGGAACAGCTCGACGCGGTAACCCGCGGCCTCGGCGACGCGCGCGAGCTCTTCGCGGTCGATCGATCGCACGAACCCACCACCGGGGAAGAACCGCTCGCCCGGCCGCGCGCGTCCGCCGAGCAGCCGGCGGAGCGTCGCAGCGACGCGCGCCGCGCGGGGTCCGTACGGTGCGTCGGTGATGAAGCTGATCACCGCCGCCCCATCGGAGAGGCTTCGCGCAGCAGCGAGCGCGCGGATGCGCGCGTCCTCGTCGATCACGTGCGCGAGGCTCGACCACCCGAAGAGGACGCCGTCGAACGGCGCAGCGGCGATCACCTCCGCGAGCGGCCCCTCGCCGCGTTCCACCGCGCGGACGAGATCGTCGTAGCTCCCGCGGAAGGCACGCGCGCACACCGTCCGAAGGCTCTCGAACAGCACGTCGTTCGGCTCGAATGCGACGACGCGGAAACCACGCGCCTCGAGCGCGGTGACCTCGCGGCCCCCTCCCGCTCCGCCGACGAGGATCGTGCCGCCGTCGGGAAAGGGCCGCCGCTCCAAGAGCGCAGCTTCCCAGGGCTGCAGACCGCCGTCGAAGAGCGCGCCTCCCGGTCGGTAGCCGCGGTGTCGCGCGTAGATCGCGTGACTCACGGCATCGCGCCGCTCGAGCGGGACGAGCGCGAAGATGAGCTCGTCGCGGAGGAGGAGCTCGCCCTTCGCGACCCACTGCACGACACGATCGATCGCGACGAGCGCGCGAATCACCGGCGGGACAGGCTCGGCCATGGGCTCAGTCCTTCGGAGCGAGGGGCGTGGACCATCGGCCGCGCAGGGTCTCTTCGACCTCGGACGCATACGCCTCGCCGTCACCGCGCACGCAGAGCGGCGGTTCGATCACGAGCCCACCGGGTCGCGCGCGCTTCGCCTCGACGAACACCACCTGCGCCTCGCGGTGCGGACGTGGGTGCACGAACCGCATGCGCTTCGGATGAAGGCCGGTCGCGGCGAGCACATCGAGGAGCTCGGTCGTGCGCGACGCCGGCATCGTCACCACCACCCGGCCGCGTGATCCGAGCAGGCGTCCCGCGGCGCGCACGAACGACGCGAGCGATCCGCGCACGAACGCGCGCGCCGCGGCGCGAGACGCGCCCACCGCGAGATTTCCCTGGCCGGGCTCGAACCACGGCGGGTTCGCGATCACGAGATCCGCCGTCTCGTCACGCACGCTGCCGACGTCTTGCTCGAGGACGCGCACGCGATCCGCGACGCCGTTCAGCTCCGCGTTACGTCGCGCGAGGACCGCGTGGGTCGCATCGATCTCGACCGCGGTCGCGCGTCGTGCGGCACCCGTGACCACCAGCATCAGCGCGATCGCGCCCGGGCCCGAGCCGAGATCGATCACGTGGTCGAAGCAACGCCGCGTGCTCGTCGCCGCGAACCGGGCGAGGAGCGGCGCTTCGACCGCGACGCGGTACCCCTGCGCGGGCTGCTCGTAGATCACGCGCCCATCGAGGAGCGCGTCGCGCGTCGTCCGCCCGGCGCTCGGAGCGCTCTCCAAGGAGACGCTCACATCCGCTCGGGTTCGGTCGTCCTGCGCGCCTCGTCTAGCGAGACGGCAGCGCGGACGACCTCTGCGGAGGTGAGGACGGGATTCGAACCC
>JBKJQC010000349.1:0-23434 GCA_046593995.1 Polyangiales bacterium | reverse complement strand
CCTCGATTCTCGAACTCGGCGTACCTGATCGATTGAACACGGAGGCACGGAGGCACGGAGGCTCGAGAGTCTGCCGATCGCGACGCTTCGAGGCCTGGCCCCAGAATCCGTTCCTCGCTGCGATCGTCGGCGAGACGCGGCTGGGTGCGCGCGGCAGCACTTCACGGACCTCCGTGCCTCCGCGCCTCCGTGTTCAATCCGAGCGTTGGAGAATCACGCTCGGTCATTTAGATCACCGAGCGCGATTCTCGAGGGGACGGGCACGAGACGCTGACGCGGGCATCGCTTCGCTCCGAAGCGCGCTCGCTCGCGCAACGTCAGGCGGCATCGACGGCCGGGCGCGGCAGCGTGAACGTGAACGTGGATCCCACGCGCTCGATGCTCTCGACGGAGATCGTGCCGCCGTGCAGCTCGACGAGCTTTCGCGAGAGATAGAGACCGAGCCCGACACCCGCGGCGGCGTCCTTGCCCTCCTGCGTGCGGTAGAACCGCTCGAACACCCGCGGCAGCTGCGCGGCGGGGATGCCCATCCCGCGATCGCGGACGCGCACACGGACGACGTCCCCTTCGTCCTCGATGCGCACGGTCACCTCCCGCGCGTCCTTCGAGTACTTGATGGCGTTGCCGACGAGGTTCGAGAGCACCTGCTCGACGCGTCCGCCGTCGCACTCCAGGTCGGCGCGCTCAGGCGCCTCGAGCTGCACGGAGAGCGTGGGGTCGACGTTCACGCGCGACACCACCTCGCGCGCGATGCTCACCACGTCGACGCTCTCGCGCTTGATGCTGAACGTGCCCGCTTCGAGCGCCGTCACCTGCAGAAGGTCCTCGATGATGCGGACCATACGTCCGCCGCTCCGCGAGAGCATCTCGACCAGGTCGATCGCGTCCTTCGGCCAGGCGTCCATCTTGCGACGTGCGAGCTGCGTGCGCAGCAGCAGGCTGGTCAGCGGTGTGCGCAGCTCGTGGGCGACGATGGCGATGACCTCCTCGCGCGCCGCGGTCGCGCGCTCGACAGCGGCCTGGCTCGCGACCAGCTCCTCGTTGCGCGCGCGCGCGTCCTCGAGCGCCGAGAAGAGGATCTCGATGCCGGCGTCTCCCGTCGCGTCGATGGTGATGCGCTCCCCGGACGGCGACGCGATCAGCGCGCGCTCGCCGCGCACCAGACGCCGCACGCGCACGAGCAGCTCGGCGTCGCGATACGGCTTGCTCGTGAAGTTCGTCGCGCCGGCGGCGAGCGCGCGGAGCACCTCCGTCGGCTCTGCGAGCGACGTGAGCACCAAGATCGGCACCCGCGCCGTCTCGGGGTTGTCGCGCAGCCGGCGACAGACCTCGAGACCGTCGATGCCGGGGAGGACGATGTCGCTCAGCACGATGTCCGGCACCTCGCGCAGGCACGCTTCGACCCCGCTCTCGCCGTCGAGCGCGACCTCGACCGTGAAGCCATCGCTCGTCAGCAGCGCGGCGAGCTTCTTCGCCTGCGTGCGGCTGTCTTCGATGATGAGGGCGCGTGTCATGGAGTACTCCTCTGCATGAGCCACTGGGCGATGTGTTCGATGGCGAGCATCTCGGTGGCGCCGCCCGCCTCGACAGCCGCCTGCGGCATCCCGAAGATGACGCTCGTCTCGGCGTCTTGGACGACCGTCGCTCCGCCGGCTGCGCGGAGATCCGCGAGCCCTGCTGCCCCGTCGGCGCCCATGCCGGTGAGCACCACGCCCGCGGCGCGCGCGCCGAACCAGCGCGCGAGGGAACGAAACAGGTACGTCCCGCTCGGCTGGAAGACACCGACCGGCGGATCGTCGCGAACGGTCAGGCGGAGCGCGACGTCGACCCCGAGCTGCTTTCGCTCGGGGGCCAGGTAGACGACGCCTCTCTCCGCGGGCGCTCCGTCACGCGCCACGACGACGCGCTGCAAGGTGACCGTGGAGAGCCACGTCGCGAGACCGTCGGTGAACCCCGCGGCGATGTGCTGCACGACGAGGATCGGGGGCATCGTGCCGTACGGGAGGCGTCGCAGGATCGTATCGAGCGCTTGGGGTCCACCGGTCGACGACGCGATCCCGAACACCTCGGTCTGCGGCGTTCGCTCGAAGCGCGCCGCGATGGCCGTCGGCAATCGCTTGCGGGTGGTGACCGAGACGTTGGCCATCGAACGGAGCAGCTGCGCGAGTGCCGCGCGACGTGCCTCGTATCCCTCGCTCGAGGGGGACGGCAGCGCCTCGGCGATGTGCAGCGCGCCAGACCGCAGCGCCTCCATCGCCACCGCGACGTCGCGCGTCGACACCACGCCCGAGTACAGCACGATCGGCGTCGGCGTTGCCGCCATCACCGCACGCGTGGCGGCGTAGCCGTCCATGTGCGGCATCACCACGTCCATCAGGATCGCGTCCGGTCGCAGCTCGGCGGCCGCGGTGACCGCGCTCAGGCCATCGACGGCCTCGCCGATCACGACGATGTCGGTGTCGTCGGACGACAGCGCCCGGCGGAGGGCGGCGCGCACGGTCGCCGAGTCGTTCACGATCAGGACACGGGTCTTCTGCCGCACGGTCACACCAGGCCTTCCAGCGTCTCGATGAGCTGTTCTTGATCGAAGCGGCTCTTGACCACGTACGCGCTCGCTCCGAGCTCGAGCGCGCGGCGACGATCCTCGTCCTGGCTCAGCGCGGTCACGAGCACGATCGGGAGGCGGCTCGTGCTCGCCGTCGCGCGAATCCGGGAGACGAGGGCGAAGCCGTCCATCCGCGGCATCTCGATGTCCGAGACGACGGCGTCGAACGAGGCTGCATCTGCGCTGAGCAGCTCCCAGGCATGTTGCCCGTCGTGCGCGAGGACGACCTCGTACCCCGCCGCTTCGAGGATGGTTCGCTCGAGCTGGCGCGTGGTCACCGAGTCGTCGACCACGAGGACGCGGATGGTCCTGCGGTCGTTCGCCAGCGCGGCGGCGCGAGCCGTCGGCTTGGCTGCGCGGACGAGATCCGCCGTATCGAGGATCAACGCGACGTCGCCGTCGGGCAGGATCGACGCTGCGGACACGAACGGTGCGCGCACCACGCGCCGGCCGAGCGGCTTCGCGATCACCTCGCGATCGTCGAGCAACGCATCGACCACGAGCGCGATCCGGCGTTCGCCGACGGCGACCACGACGCAGTTCCGCTTCGCGTCGGGCTCGCCGCGCGAGGCCACCGGGCGGGCCGCGACGCCGAGCACCTCCGCGAGATCGGCGAGCGGCACGACGGCCCCTCCGAGCTCGAGGTGCATGCGCCCCTCGAGGTAGACGATCTGCTCGGGCGAGATCCGGATCAGACGCTCGATCGAGCTCGTGACGATCCCGATCTCGAGATCACGGACGCGAACGTGCATGACGTGCAGCACGCGGAGGTCGAGCGGGACCGAGAGGACGAAGGTCGTACCGCGTCCCGGCGTCGAATGGAGGGTGATGCGACCGTGTAGCTCCGCGATGCGCTGCCGCACGATGTCGAGCCCCATGCCGCGCCCTGAGAGCTCACTCGCCTCGGCGCGCGTCGTCACGCCGGGGAGGAACGCGAGATCGAGCGCGTCGCCGTCGCCCGCCTCGTGACCGTCGCGACGCGCGGCGGCGATCAGCGCTTGCACGTCGATCCCGGCGCCGTCGTCGGCGATGCTCAGCTCGACGTCGCGCCCGCGCAGCACCGCGCGGACCTCGAGCTTTGCCGCCTCGGGCTTTCCAACCCGAACGCGCGCGGCCGGAGCCTCCACGCCGTGATCGACGGCGTTGCGCACGAGATGCATGAGCGGGTCGCGGAGGGCATCGACCACGCGACGGTCGACCTCGATCTCGTCGAGCGCGAAGACCAGCTCGACCTGTTTTCCGAGAGCGCCGGCGACCTCGTAGGCCATTCGTTCCAGCGCCGGACGCAAATTCGTCAGGTGCGCGAGCCGGAGCGTTCGGCCCCGCTCGATCAGGTGCGAGACGCCGGCGCGCAACGCGGCGAGCTCGCTGGTGTTCCGCGCGCGGCCATCCCTCGCACGCACCACCGCGGTGTGCGCGCCGTTCAGCGCACGGTCGATGAGCCCCGCCAACACCGCCGGATCTCGCGCGGCCCTGAGCTCCGAGCGCGCGCGAGCGAGATCGCGTTGGAGGTCCGCGAGCAGGGCCTCGAGGGGATCGGCCTTCAGGCGTGTATCGAGGCGCGCCGAGAGACCGAGCACCTCCTCCGACGCGGAGACGATCTCGTCGAGCCGCTGCGCGCCGACGCGGACCGTCTCGGAGCGGGGCTCGATCGGGGGCGACTCGCTCGCCCGCTCGACCGCGATGGCAGAGACCGGATCGCGGACGTCGTTCTCGACGCGGCGCAACGCGGTGGCGATGACGGCCGCGTCGGCGTCGCGTAACGCGTCGAGGTCCGGCAGGGTGCTGCGGATCACCGCCAGCAGGAGCCCGCCGATCCGCAGCACCTCCGGTGCGATCTCCAGCGCCCCGACGCGCGCCGGACCGAGCCGCGCCTCTGCCGCATGCATCAGTCGTTCGAGGGTGGTCACGTCGACCGCGCGCGCCGCGCCCTTCAAGCTGTGCACCACGCGGTACACGGTCGCCATCGCGACCCGTCGGTCCTCGTCGGTGACGTTCGCGCGCGAGAGCACGGCGAGCGCACGCTCGAGGACCTCCGCGAGGTCCTTGACCTCGTCGCGAAAGACCTCGCGCAGCTCCTGCAGGTGCTCCGAGACGCTCACGTCAGACCCGGTACTGCGAGACGGTCTCGCGAAGCCGGCCCGCGAGATCGTTGATGTCACGTGCAGCACGCTCGGACTGCCGCGTGCCCTCCACCGTCTGCAGCGTGGCCTGGTCGATCGAGTGCATCGCGCGCGCGATCTGCCCGACCCCGGTGACCTGCTGCTCGGCCGCCGCGACGATCTGATCCGCCGCGCGAGCCGCGATGCGGATGGTGTCGGCGAGCTGCTCGATGCGCTCACCACCGTTGCGGACGCGGTCGGCCGCGGCTGCCGCCGCCTTGCTCCCCTCCTCCGTCGCCAGCACCGCCTGTGCGGTCGACTTCTGGATGTCGCCGAGGATGCCGCGGACCTCGGCGGTCGCGCGCTTCGACTGCTCGGCGAGGTTCCGCACCTCCTGCGCCACGACCGCGAAGCCGCGACCGTGCTCCCCGGCGCGAGCAGCCTCGATGGCGGCGTTGAGCGCGAGCAGATTGGACTGCTCGGCGATCTCGTTGACGGTGGTGATGATCTGACCGACCGCCTGCGCCTGCTCCGAGAGGCCGAGGATTCGCTCGGCGATCGACGCCACCTGCGTCTTCAGGTGGTTCATCGCGTCCACGGTGCGCTCGATCGCCTCCGAGCCGCTCGCCGACACCTCGAGGCTCGTTCGGGCCGCTGCGGCCACGGCCTTGGCGCGCTCCGAGGTCTGCTGCGCGCTCTGGGTGACCTCCTCGACGGTGGCGACCGTCTCACCGACGGCGGCCGCCGATTCACTCGCGCTCGCACTCTGCTCCTGCGTCGTGCTCGAGATCTCTGCCGTCGCCGCGGTGAGGGCCGTGACGGCCTCGCGAACGCGAACGCTCATCTCGCGGAGACCGGTGGTCATGGCCACCAGGTTCTCGCCGAGGCCGGAGAGCTCGCCGGACTCCACGGTGATCGACGTCGTGAGGTCGCCCTTCGCGATCCGATCGACGGCGACGCCGTAGGCAGCGACCGTCTTCGACAGGCGGCCGCGCAGCTCGGCCTGCTCGTTCGCGGCGCGTCGTTGCTCCTCGATGCGCTCGGCGAGCTCGCTGGTCATGCGATTGACCGACGCCGCGAGCTCGGTGATCTCGTCGTCGCCGGTGATCGGGGCGCGGTGCGCGAGGTCTCCGTCGGCGACGCGCCGGGTCGACTGCGCGAGCTCGAGGGTTCGTCGCGAGATGGCGCGACCGAGGAACATCGACGCGGCGATCGCGAGGAGCGCCGAGACGCCGGTCATGACGAGCGACACGCGGCGCGCGCTCGCGATTTCGCCGCGCACCTGCTGCTGCAGCTCATCGGTCTTCTCGACGTTGAGCTTCACGGTCGCGTCGATCGTGTCGCGCGTTGCGATGAACCTCGCGCCGTCGGGGCCCATGAGCATCGCGAGCGCCTTGACCTGCTCGCCGGCGCGACTCTGCACGTAGAGCGCGGGGCGCAGCTCGGCGTAGGAGACGTACTTCTTCTCGAACTCGGCGAGCAGCGCGCGACGCGGATCGGTGGCCTGGAACGGGGTCTCCGCGCGTCTCAACGCAGCGAAGAGGGCGTGCTCGAAGCCAGCGATGTCCGCCTCGACGCTCGCCATCTCCGCGGGGTCCATCGAGGCCACGTGGTAGAACGATCGAGCGCGGATTTTCTGCAGGAGCGTCGCGACGGTCCCGAGGTCCTGCGTCGTCACGACCCCGCGCGAGTAGAGCTGCGCAAACGCCTCGTCGACGCGGGCATCCCGTGACGCTCCGTATGCAGCGAGGCCTGCCACCGAGAAGACGATCACCGCGAACACCGCGCTGATCTTGTTTCCAACCGTCCATCGCATGGCTACCTCGGAATCGCTGCATCCACAGAGAGGAGATCGCTCGAAAGGAGCGCCTCGTGATCGAGAACGACGATGCCGCCGGGAGCGACACCGCGTGCGAAGGCGCGCAACCCTGGTCCGGCGGTGCTCGGGAGTGGCGCGATCGCGTGATCGTCGAACCCCGCCTCGCCGTGCACGGCCTCGACGGCGAGCGCCACCTCGTCGCCGGGGTCGCCGCAGATCACGATGCGCCCGTACTCGGGCAACGTCGTGAGCGGCAAGCCGAGGACTGCGCGCAGGTCGAACACCGGGATCACGGTGCCCGCATGCGCGGTGAGACCGAGCACCCGGAGGGGTACGTGGGGCAAGGGGGTGACGCGACGGAGCTCGGTCACGAGACGAACCGCCGCCGGCTCGAGGGCGAAGCGCTCGCCGGAGACGTGGAGCACGAGCAACGTGCGGAGCACGACGGCGCTCTCGTCGATCCTGCGCGCGAGCGCCTCGGTGCGGCGTGCGAGGAGCTGAGCGTCGTGCGTCATGGCTTGCTCCGCGTGCGGGCGGGACCGCTCGCCGGGTTCTCGAGCGCACGCGCGAGAACTCGGGCTCGGGCCAGCGAGCGCGCGGCGGCGGCGGCTTCACCGAGGCGTCGGAGCGCACCAGCACGGAGCAGGTGCGCGACCGGGAGATCGCGATCGATCAGGAGCGCGCGACGGAGATCGTCGAGCGCACCCGCGTCGTCTCCGCGGTCTTGCCGCAACGTGGCGCGCAGAATCCACGGCTCGGCGTCGAAGGTCGGTGTGGCGAGGAACGCGTCGAGGAGCTGCAGCGCCTCGTCCGGCGCCCGAGCGGCCACGGCTACCTGCGCGCGTGCAAAGGCGTCCGTCGGAGGTTCGGTCGGCAAGGCCGACGCACGCGTCTCTGCGCGTGGGAGCGGACGTTGCGAGCGCGTGCGCGCGGTAGCGAGCGGCGCAGGCGACGCGGCCGGGAGAGCAGCTTCCGGGATCACCAGGGCCTGCTCTCCGCGGCGGTGCACGATCACCCCGGGACGGAGCTCGATGCGCAGCCCTTCGATCTCGAGCAGCGGATCGGACGGGCCGGTGAACAGCCATCCCTCGGGGCGCAGGGCGTCCCGCAGCGTGACCGCCGCCGCCAGGATCGCCGGAGCGTCGAAGTAGATGAGGACGTTGCGACAGAAGGCTGCGTCCACGTCACGCGGCGCGGTCGCCGATTCGAGCAGGTTGCCCTGCACGAACCGAACATGTTGCCGGACGCGCTCGAGGACGCGGACGTGCCGACCTTCTCCCTCGAACCACGTGCGACGAATGCGCTCCGGGACGCCGCGGAACGACCACGGCCCGTAGGTTCCGGAGCGGGCGCGCGCGAGGAAGGCCGGGTTCAGATCGGTCGCGATCACCTCGGGCGTCACGCCAGCCTCGATCGCGGCGATGGCGAGCGTGTATGCCTCTTCGCCGGTCGCGCATCCCGCCGACCACAGGCGTACATGCGTCTTCCCGCGCAGCACCTGCTCCGAGAGGAGCGCGAAGTGGCCCGGATCGCGGAAGAAGTAGCTCTCGCCGATCGTGATCTCGCTCGCGAGCACACCGATCGCGTGCGCGTCTCCGGCCGCGACGCGTGCCGCGAGCCTCTCCGGGGTCCCCTCGTCGAGGACCTGGAGGGCGCGCGCGACCCCGGCGGTGAACGTCGCCGTGCGCGCGTCGGAGAACACCAGTCCGAGCCGATGTCGCACCGCCGTGCGAAGGACGTGTGGCACGTCTTCGCTGGTCATCGAGGCCGCTGGTGACAGCTGACGGCGAGCTCGCTGGGGGAAGCCTCGTCGACCGCTGCGAGCGCGACATCGAGCGCGCGCTCCTCGTCGAGCGACAGCGCGCGGTCGACGTCGTGGAGGAGCAAGAGCCCGTCCTCGAGGGGGATCGTCCCGCGCACGTACTCGGCTGCGACGGGCGGCGGTTGCACGCGCTCGAGATCGATCTCACGGACGCCGATCGCTCGATCGACGACGAGGGCGATTCGCCGACGCTTCGTCTGCACGAAGACGAAGTGATCGTCGAGCGACGGCGCCCGCGGCGAATGTCCGAACCGAACCCGCAGATCGACCGCGACCGCAATTCCACCCCGGTGACGGACCAATCCGACGATCGGCGGCGAGGTGCCGGGAAGGAGCGCGGTGTTCACCCGCGGAGAGACCTCGATGACCGCATCGAGCTCGACCGCATATCGCCCCTGCTCGACGTGGAGCTCGAGGACGACGCGCGGTGAGGATGGCATGAGCAAAGGTCCGATGCCGCAGCGGCAAGTCGGTGCTTGCGGCCGCTCTCGACGCGTTGCGCAAGGCGTGTGGTCGCGAAGAGCTGCGGAGAGCCGCGTCGGGAGCCGCTCAGCTGGCGAGGGCGAAGAGCACCGCCACGAGCGAAGCGAGCGCGAGTCCCGCGATCACCGCGAGTCCCGATGCCTTCGGCTTCGAATAGTGAGGATCGCGCAGCTCGTCCCAAGGGTGATGCGTCATGGTGCTCTCCTATTCGTCCCCAGGCCTCCGCGAACGCTTCGCGCGCGAGCTTTCCTTCGTTCGCGCGGCTCACAGACATGCACACCGAAGACCGCTGACGGTTGAGGTAACGGCAGCGGTAGCCCTCGCGCACTACGGACACATGGCTAGTTCGTCCGTCGCTCGGAGCGGGCCTCGTTGCGAAGCGAGCGGGCTTGACCCATGCTGGTTCGCGCTGCGCTCGCGCGGGGGAGGAGACACATGCGATGGAGCCGTCTCAACGACCCTGACGGGGCCGGCCCCGGACGGTCAGCGCACGAGCTCGATGGGCTGTCCCAGCGGGACGTGCTTCATCGAGATCGAGTTGATGCAGTAGCGCTGATGCGTCGGCGGCGGCCCGTCGGGGAACACGTGCCCGAGGTGGCTGTCGCAGCGCGCGCAGCGCACCTCGGTGCGGGTCATGCCGAGCGAGCGATCGACGATCTCGGTGAGCGCGTCGGGCGCGATCGGCGTGGTGAACGACGGCCATCCGGTGCCCGACTCGAATTTCTGCGCGACCTCGAACAGCGGGTTGCCGCAGCCGGCGCAGACGAACGTTCCCGGATCCTTCGTGCCGACGTAGCACCCTGCCCACGCGCGCTCGGTGCCGTGCTCTCTGAGCACGTGATATTCGTCCGGTGTGAGGCGCTTGCGCCAATCGGCGTCGCTGAGCGTGAGCTTTTCCATGCGCTCGGGAGCATAAGGCTCGTCGTCAGGAAGACACACGCCGGATCGCCCGACCCGCGATACGTGCGGCGAGCGCGCGCGGCACGAGCCGGCCGAGCATGGCTGCGGCGCGATCGACGGCGCGCGGCACGACCACCGAGCGTCGACCGAGCGCGTCGAGCCCGGCGATCGCGACTTGCTCCGCGGTCGCCATGCCGAAGGGGATCTTCTTCGGATCGACCCCCGTGCGGCGCGGCCCTTCGGTGTCGGTCGCGCCCGGGCAGAGCGCGACGACGTCGACGCCCTTCCCGCGCAGCTCCTCGTGCAGTCCCTCGGCGAGCACGAGATCGAACGCTTTCGTGGCAGCGTACGCGCTCGTGTACGGGGTGCCCTGGAACGCCGCCGTCGATGAAGTGATCACGAAGCCGCCGCGCCCGCGTGCGACGAGGCGGGGGACGAACGCGTGCGCGAGGAGGAGCGTCGACTCGCAGTTCAGGCGCACCATGCGTCGATAGGTGGCGGCGTCGACGCTCGAGAAGTCCCCCTTCTCGCCGAAGCCCGCGTTCGCGCACACCAGCCCGACGTCGCGCTCGCCGAGCTCGGCCGAGAGAACGTCGATCGCGTCGTCGCGACCGAGATCGAGCTCCACGATCGTCGTCTCCACTCCGAGGGGCGCGTGCGCCTCACGAAGCTCGGTGGCGAGCGCACGGAGACGGTCGGCGCGACGCGCGACGAGCACCAGCGACACGCCGCGCGCGGCCAGGTTGCGCGCGAACGCTTCGCCGATGCCGGAGGACGCGCCGGTGACGAGGGCGATCGGTCCGTAGCGCTCGCGGAACGTAGTCATGCCGCGAGGGTAGAACGGTCTTCGCCCGAGCCGGGACGACGCCTCCCGAGCACGAGCACGAACCGACCGATCCGGGTGAACATTGCTGAGCCCACCCGGATCTTCGCTGGAAAGCACGCTCGCCCCCTGGTCGCGGCGCGTGAATCGCGGTGCGAGCGCAGCGAACGGAGACAACCGTCGACGGCGCGAGCATCCTACTCGCCGCATGGACGCGAACTGGCACAAGGACGCGGTCATCTATCAGCTGCACGTTCGTGGGTTCCACGACTCGAACGGCGATGGGATCGGTGACTTTCGAGGGCTGACGGAGAAGCTCGAGTACATCCGGGATCTCGGGGCGAACACGCTGTGGATCATGCCCACGTACCCGTCGCCGCTGAGGGACGACGGCTACGACATCGCGGACTTCTACGGCATCAACCCGTCGTACGGCACGCTCGACGACTTCCGCGCCTTCCTCGATCGTGCGCACACCCTCGGTCTGCGCGTCCTCACGGAGCTCGTCGTGAACCACACGAGCGACCAGCACGCGTGGTTCCAGGAGTCGCGCAAGTCGAAGGACAACAAGTACCGCGACTACTACGTGTGGAGCGACAGCGACGATCGCTACAAGGACGCGCGCATCATCTTCACGGACACCGAGAAGTCGAACTGGACGTTCGACCCGGTCGCCGGACAGTTCTTCTGGCACCGCTTCTTCTCGCACCAGCCGGACCTCAACTTCGACAACCCCGAGGTGGTGCAGGCCATCCTCGACGTCATGACCTACTGGCTCGACATGGGCGTCGACGGGTTCCGCGTCGACGCGGTGCCGTACCTCATCGAGCGCGAGGGCACGAGCTGCGAGAACCTGCCGGAGACGCACAAGATCCTCAAGGAGCTGCGCCGCAAGATCGACAAGGCGTACAAGGGGAGAATCCTCCTCGCCGAGGCGAACCAGTGGCCCGCGGACGTGCGCCCTTACTTCGGCGATCCCGACGGCGGCGAGCCCGAGTTCCACATGGCGTTCCACTTCCCGCTCATGCCGCGCATGTTCATGGCGCTGCGTCGCGAAGAGCGGAAGCCGATCGTCGAGATCCTCGCGCAGACGCCGCCGATCCCCGAGGAGAACCAGTGGGGCATCTTCCTCCGGAACCACGACGAGCTCACGCTCGAGATGGTGACCGACGAGGAGCGCGACTACATGTACAAGATGTACGCGCGCGATCCGCGCATGCGCGTGAACGTCGGCATCCGTCGCCGCCTCGCCCCGCTGATGGAGAACGATCGCCGGCAGATCGAGCTCTTGAACGCGATGCTCCTCAGCATGCCCGGCTCGCCGATCATCTACTACGGCGACGAGATCGGCATGGGCGACAACATCTACCTCGGCGATCGTAACGGCGTGCGTACGCCGATGCAGTGGTCGCCCGACCGCAACGCCGGCTTCTCCAGGGCCGATCCGCAGCGCCTGTACTTCCCGATCAACATGGACCCGGTGTACGGCTTCCAGGCCGTGAACGTCGAAGCCCAGGAGCGCTCCCAGTACTCGCTTCTCAACTTCATGAAGAAGCTGATCGACCTCCGGAAGCGCTATCCGGTGTTCGGCCGCGGCACGATGGAGATCCTCCACCCCGCGAACAAGACCGTCCTCGCGTACATCCGCGAGTTCGAGCGTCGTCACGTCCTCTGCGTGGCCAACCTCTCCTCACGCGCGCAGATGTGCGAGCTCGATCTCTCGCGCTTCGAAGGCGTCACGCCCATCGAGATGATGGGCGAAGAGCCCTTCCGCGAAGTGACGACCGACCCCTACGTCATCACACTGCCGCCCTACGGCTTCCTCTGGCTCCGCCTCGACCCCGTCCGCGGCACCATCGCCCCACCCGAGGATCCGCTGCCGCTCAGCGAACGCATCGCCTGACGCGAAGAGCGTCGCGCGATCGCTCGCGAGCTCGCGGCCGAGCGTGCGAAGCTCTCGTGCATGCGGGGTCACGTCTTCGTCGCGCTCGGTGATCTCACGCGGTTGAGCGCCGATGCCATCGCGTACTCGACGGACTCGGGGTTGCGGCCGGATGGGCAGCTTGCCTCTGCGTTCTTCGCGAACGTGCCGGGCTTCGAGGCGCTCTACGAGGAGCTCGGAGGTCGCGCACGGGCGAGCAAGCCGCAGGCGGGCGACACGTTCTGGATCGAGCTCGCGGGCAAGCGACCGGCGGGGGTGGTCGTCACGATCGCCACGGGACGCGCCCTGCCGCGGAGCGAGCGCGCGCGTGTGGCCGTGACCAACGCGCTCTGCTGCGCGGCCGACCACCTCGCGCGGCGTGGCATTGCGAAGCCTTGGCTCATCGCGCTCCCCACCTTTCTCACGGGCGACGGCGGGGCGCGGCATGATCGGCTGACGGTCGCCGAGCCGCAGGTCGAGGCCGCGGAGGAGTTCCTCGACGCGCACGACGACGTCGATGTCGCGTTCGTGCCGTACGTCGACTCGAACTACCAGGTCTGGCTCGAGGCGCGACGGCGCGTCCACGCGCGACGCGTGGTGCCTTCTGGCGGAGACGATCCCGTCGAGCCCGATCCCGCGCTCGTCGACGCGCTCCGTCGGGGCGAGTGCGTCCTGTTCATCGGCGCGGGTGTGTCGCTCTCGTCGGGACTTCCCGCGTGGTCCGACCTCGTGACCGAGCTCGCCGACGAGCTGAAGCTACCTCCCGAGGCGCGGCGCGCGGACCTCGACTACTTCCTCGATCTCGCGCAGTGGTACCGCGAGGAGGGGCACGGGGTAGAGCTCGAGGCGCGCATCGCGAAGCGCTTCACCGCCGCGAGCACCGGCGCCAAGCCGACGCTCGCGCACTACCTGCTCGCGTCACTCCCGGCGCGCTACTACGTGACCACCAACTTCGACGATCTGCTGGAGAACGCGCTCGATGCGCTGCGCCGGTCGCCGATCCGCGTCGTCGACGAGCACGACGTCGCGAAGACGGGCGGACCGGACGGCTCGTACGTCGTGAAGTTCCACGGATGCGCGGCGACCGGCGGCTCGATCGTCCTGAGTCGCGACGACTACGACGACTTCTTCCGCACGCGACCCGCCATGGCTTCGCTGCTCGAGGGACTGCTCCTGAACCAGTCCTTCTTCTACGTCGGCTACGGGTTGCGCGATCCGGACTTCCGCCAGCTGCACAACCGCGTGTCGTTCATGCTGCGCGAGGCGAAGCGTCCGGGATTCGCGACGACGTTCGAGGCCACGACCGATCATCCACGGAGGCAGTGGCGTACGAAGCACCTCGAGATCGTCGACGTCCCGGGGACCAGCGCCGCGCAGAAGGCGCGGAACCTCGATCGCTTCCTCGATCGACTCGCCGAGCGCGTGGCGGAGGATCCGCAGCTGTTCCTCGCCGATGACGTCGAGCGCTCGTCGCTGCCAGAGATCGACCGCGTGCGCGATGGGCTCCTGGCCCTCGCACCCGCCGTCCTCGAAGCGTGCAACCGTGCGGCGACAGCGGGCCGAGGCGAGGTCAAGAGCCTCGCGTCGGTGCTCGACTTCCTCTGCGCGCGCGGCTTCCGGGGACACTACCCGGGGCAGCTCGCCGGCGTGTACCAAGCGCTCGCGCGCCATGCGGACTTGCCGTCGAGCGAACGCCGCGCGCTGCTCGTGCGCGCGCTCCGGCATACGGAGAGCTTCGGCGACGCGGCGGCCGTGAAGCTCGAGCTCGCCGCGCTCGATCGCGCGAGGTCCTGACCGGAACGGGCTTCTCGCGAACGGATCCTGCAGGAGCTCGCGGTCAGGTGCATTCGCCGATGACGCAGAGGCCGCTCGTGCACTCGAAGTTGTTGGTGCACGCAGCGGTGGGCCCCTTCGTCACGGTGGTACACGTGGGGCCTTCGCAGTAGGCCCCGGCGGCGCAGCCGACCGACGTGCCGAGCGGCGCAGTGCCCGTCACGCTGCAGGTGGTCGCGCACGCCGTCGCGCTGTCGCAGGCGAAGTTGTTCGGGCATGCCGAGGGCGTACCCGCGCCGCAGGTCCCGGCGCTGCAGGTAGACGCAGTCAGCGTCGAACCGGTGCACGACGGCGTGCCGCACGAGCCCGTGGGGTACGTACACGCCCCGCTGCCGCCGCACCCGGTGGCGCCGCACGTCCCGCCGGTGATGCAGGCCGCCGTACAGCAGCGGCCGCTGCCGGTCGCGCCGCAGGCCCCGCTCGTACACGAGGAGTTCGAGGTGCAGGTGGTACCGGAGCCGAGCTTCGCGACGCAGGTCCCCGATGCACCCGGGTTGCTGCAGTACGTGCTGCTCGCGGCGCAGTCGGCGTTGCTCGCACACGCGGTCTTGCATGCCGTCGCGCTGTCGCAGACGAAGCCGCCGGCGCAGGCGCTACCGGCGCTCGCCGTGCAGGTCCCCGAGCCGTTGCACGTGCCGGCGCTGACGAGGGTCGAGCCGGTGCACGACGCAGCGACGGTGCACGCGGTGCTGCTCGTCGGGCCGACGCACGCGCCCGAGGTGTTGCACGAGGTGGCTCCACAGGTGCCCGTGGTCGTGCACGCAGCGGTGCAGCAGTTGCCGGTCCCGGCGGCGCCGCAGACGCCGCTGCCGCACTGGGTGTTCGCGCTGCAGGCCGCACCGGCCGCGAGGCTCCCGGCGGCGTCGAAGGTGTCGGCGACCGCCGAGTCGCGCGTGTCGGCGGTGGCGGCGTCGAACGTGTCGGGAAGCGCCGTGTCGGACGTGTCGGGAAGCGCCGTGTCGGACGTGTCGGCAGCGGTCGCGGTGTCGTCGACCGTCGTGTCGGCGACCGTCGTGTCGGCGACCGTCGTGTCGGTGACCGTCGTGTCGTCGACGGTCGTGTCGGCGACCGTCGAGTCGTCGACCGTCGTGTCGGTGACGGTGACGCTGCTGTCGGCCGTATCCGTCGCGACCGCGGAGTCGGACGTATCGGTGGTGGTCGCGTCCCTCGTATCGGTGGGCGTCCCGGTGTCGTCCACGGCGCCGTCGTCCGTATCCGTCGACACGAACGTGTCGATCGGCGCGTCCGCCACCGTGCTGGTGTCGGCAGAGACGCCGGTGTCGTCGGCGGGGATGAGCGACTCGTCGAAGTCGACGATCAGCGAGCAGCCCGCGACGAGCGGAGCGGAGACGGCGAACGCGGCGAGGATGTGGGCGAGACGAAGACTCACTTTAAGACTCCAGGGCATCGCGTTCGACGCGGCGCGGTTGCAACCGAGGCTATACCCCGGCCCCATCGTCGGACATACCTCTTCGCCGAAATCGGACATTCTCCTCGGCGACTGCGGCGACCGCGCCGCTCGCGCGGAGGGGGGACGTCACGCGTCCTCGGAGGCCCGAGCTCGCGATCAAGGGACCACGATGCCCGTCTTCGACGCGTCGAGCAGGCTCCCGATGTTGTTCACGTACACATCGCGCCCCGACAGCTGCCCCGTCGCACCGAGGAAGTTCAGCTCGAGGAATTTCACGATCGACGAGTGCTCCAGCTGGACGTGCGACACCCAGTTCGTGCGCGCGAAGTTGCCGATCGCGATGAGCGGGATGCGCGTGCCGTAGGGCTGGCCGTCCGTCGGATCGTTCGGCGGGGGCGCGATGTGGTCGTAGAACCCGCCCCCCTCGTCCCACGTGAGCAGGATCAGGGTGTCGCTCGCGTACTTGGAGGCGAGGACCGACTTCACGATGCCGTCGACGAAGTCCACGCCGTTCGAGATGTTCGTCCCGTAGGCCGGGTGCTCGTTCTTCCACTGCAGCGCCTTCACGTACGAGAAGCTCGGGAGCGTGCCCGCGAGATCCGTGGTGAGCTGCGAGAAGTCGCGGAAGTGCTCGGGCTTGTCGGCGAGTGTCTTGTAGTACGCGAAGGGGATGTCGGCGGGCTCGTAGGCGCAGGGCGCGGTCGGCACCGGCGTCGGCACGAAGGTGCACGCAGGATCGAACGGGCAGTAGGGGATGAGCCCCGACTGCGCCGTCTTCATCTGGCCGTACCCTTCCGCGTAGACCGAGAAGGTCTTGCCGGCGGAGAGCATCAGATCGGCGATCGTCTTCTCGGTGAAGCTCCTCTTCGTGCGCGAGATGCTGCACGCTGCGCCGATCGAGTCGGGCTCGAACTCGTTGTCGGTGAACACGTACTGCGCCCGCGCGAAGTACATGTTGTTCGCGCACGACGCGCCCGCGTACGGCTGGAAGTAGCGATCGGCGATCGCGTAGCTCTTCGCGTAGCCGTGGTAGGTCCTGAGCAACGGGTTCGGCGCGATGGCGAAGTTCTTCGCGTCGGAACAGGCCGTGACGCCGGAGCCCGTCGTGAAGCGATCCATCTTGCCGTTGTCGATCTCGGCGATCTCGCACGGGCGCGAGTGATTCGGATCGAAGGCCGCGTTCGCGGAGTCGGTGAGCGTGATCGGCGACCTCCCGCCGGGCTCGGTGCTCGGCGCCTTCTCGCAGCACGCAGGTCCGACGTTGCACGTCGGGTTCGAAGCGACCGCGGCGGTGCAGTACGCGCCGAAGTAGGTGTCGAACGTGTGGTTCTCCTGCACGATGAGGATGACGTGCTTGATGTTCGACGGGACCGTGATGCCGACGTCCTGGCCGACCGAGCCGCTGTCGGTGGCGGCGTCGGTGACCGCGTCGGTGACCCCATCGGTGACCGCGTCGCTCGTCGTGTCGGGGAGGCGCCCCGCGTCGGTGGTCGCGCCGTCGACGGACGCCGAATCGCTGGCGCCGCTCGCCGTGTCGACTGCTGCGTCGTCGGGCGTGCCGGTGTCGACGCGCGTCGAGTCTGCGGCGCTCGAGTCGACCGCTCCATCGCCGCCGCCGTCGTCCTCGCCGAGGGCGTCGCTCTCCGCGTCCGAGGGCAGCGCGGCTTCCTCGCCGCCCGCGCCGCCGCAGCCCGTGACCATCGCGAGGAGCACACACACCGCCAGGCGTCGCATCGACGGAGCGTGGCACGGCTTGCGGCAGGCCGCGACGACCCGCACGGAAAGATCTAGATTCGGGCGATGAGCTTCGAGCCAGAGGACGCACGCAATCTGTTGAAGAGACTCGGGCCGCTCGAGCGCGACGGGGACGACCAAGCGTCGTTCCTCGCGCTCCGCGAGCAGATCCTCGCCGGAATCCGCGACGTCGGCCGCGCCGAAGAGCGACCGAGCACCCCGTTCGCGTGGGACGATCGCAAGGTCCTGATCGTCGCGATCGACGACTACGACGCCAACATCCGCTGCTACGCGATGCCCACCGACGCGATGCCCGACGATCTCTGGGACGCCTGCTGCGGGGTGAGCGGCAAGACCTTCGCCTCCGCCGCGGATTGCAGCGCCGAGCTGTGGGCGTCGGCGATGCGCGTGCTCGCGGCGCTCGGGAAGGGTGACGATCCGACGAGCTTCTACGAGGTCGCGGCCGCCGACTACCAAGCGCACTTCGACGACGACGGCGCCCCCGCTGCGGACGAGATCGACCGCGTGTGGAACCTGCTCGGCCCCTACGACGTGGGCGAGCTCGGCGGAGAGCAGACGGCAGATCTCGACGCGTGGTTCAGCGGCGTGGTCGTCTTCCGCAAAGCGATGTAAATCAGGCGCGGCGGCGGCGCGCTCGGAGCGCGAGGAGCCCGGCGATCGCCGCTCCGACCCACGAGATGTGCGAGACGCCGCTCGTGCCACGCGCGCCGTACACGCAGCCGCCTTCGTCCGCGGGCGGAGCGGCCGCCGAGGTCGCCACGCAGGTGCCGCTCGGATCGCAGTTGAACCCGCCCTGACAGTCGTTCGAGCTCTTGCAGCTCGAGATGCACACGCCATCGCGACAGAGGAGCGGCGCGCACTTCGACTTCGTGCCGTCGGTCGCGATCGTCTCGGTGAGATCGGACGAGCACTTCGAGGTCGCCGGCACGCACTTCCCGTCGTTGCACTCGTAGCCCTTCGCGCAGTCCGCCGCACCGGCGCAGCTCGACTTGCACGCGAGCGCCACCGCATCGCACGCGAAGCCACCGCTGCACGGTCCGACCTTCGCCGCGCACTTCGTGGTGTCCGAGCCGTCGCACGTCTTGCTCTCGCAGGCGTCGGTCGCGTTCGCCTCGCAGGCGGTGCGCGCGCCGTGCGGCTTCCCCTTGATCGGGACGCACTTCCCCGCCTGGCCGGGGACGTCGCACGCCTGGCACTGCCCGTCGCACTTCGTCTCGCAGCAGGTGCCGTCGATGCAGTTGCCGGTCGCGCACGCCGCGTCGCTCGCGCACACGCTGCCCGCGGGGAGCACCGGCAGACACTTCCCGTTCTCGCAGAAGTGGTTCGGGTTCGAGCAGTCGGCCTTCGACGCGCAGACCGTCTTGCAGGCGGTCGCGTCGCAGACGAAGTCGCCGCAGCTCTTGGCGACGTCGCTGCACTTGCCCGCGCCGTCGCAGGTGCTCGCGTGCGTCTCGGTGCCGTTGGTGCAAGCGGCCGTCCCGCACGCTCTCGTCGCCCCGGGGAAGTTACAGCGCGTCACGTCGACGCCGTTGCAGGCCTGATCGCAGACGCCGGCGTCCGCGCGCGTCTCGCATAGCGCGCGCGTGCCGTGCGGGCGATCGGTGACGGGCGAGCAGGTGCCGACCTTGCCCGTCACGTCGCACGCTTCGCACTGTCCGGTGCACGCCGTGTTGCAGCAGACCCCGTCGGCGCAGAAGCCGGAGAGGCACTCGCCACCGTCGTTGCACCGCAGCGCCGCGGCCTGGATGGTGAATTTCTCGGTGCTGCCGACGATCTCGAGGAACCCTTCGTTGGCACCGCTGACACCGCCGGTGGCGAACGCGGTGCCGTCGTTCAGCGTCACCTGCTGGTGCGCTGAGCGCGGAGCGGTCAGCGGCCCGGCCGGATAGAACGTCATCTTCACGGGATCGAAGATCTCGGCCGTCGTGAGCGACGTGAACGTCGCGCTGATCGCGACGCCACCGCCGCTGATCAGCGTGCGTCCATCGGCGAGCTTGGACCAAGCGAAGAACGTGCGCACCGCCGTCATCGCGGGACCGCGGCTCCACGAGCTCGTATCGAGGTCGTAGACGATGGACCCACCGCTGGCCTGCGGGTTCGGATTGTCGCCGAACTCCAGCTCGCCACCGAACAGGACGACTTTCCCCGCCTTCCCCGGCAAACCCGGAACGTGCACGGAGGCATGCCCGGACCGCTTGGTCGGCATCGACGCGACACGCAGTGGGCTCGCGGTCGTGTTCGTCGGGTCCCAGAGGAACGCGTGGTCGCTCATCTGCGTCAGGCTGCCGCCGATGTTCTCGCGGCCGCCCGAGTAGAAGACCTTGCCGTCAGGGAGACGAACCGCGGAGACGTCGATCTCCGGACGGTTCATCATCACCTCGCTCACGAGTATGGCCGGCCCCCAGATCTCGTAGACCGTTACCCTCTCCGTGTAGGTGAACGATCCGAACGAGCCGCCGATGAACGCGACCTTGTTGCCGTCGAGGGCGACCGCGGTGGAGTTGCCGCGGCCGAACCCCGGGCCGGGCACCACCTTCGTGATCAGGCCCGTGGCCTGGTCGTAGACGTCGAACTCGGGACTGACGATCTTCCCCGTGCTGCCTCCGGCGAGCACCACCTTGGTGCCCGCGGCGAAGGCGACGACGGCGGATTTCTGCGTGTAGTGCAGCTTCACCTGTCCCGGGTTGCTCGTGTCGCCGTTGTCGTGCAGCGGCAGATCGACGGCGGCCCAGGTGTTGGTCGAAGGTGTATAGATCTCCGCGGTGCGCTGATCGCCGGTCGGGCTGCTCCCGCCGACGACGAGCACCTTTCCGTTGGCGAGCTTCACCGCACGGTGCAGCACGCGGCCGGTGCTCATCGGGGCCTGCGCCGTCCACGCCGGATCGATCGCGATCGGGATCGCGAGCTCGGTCGCGTCGAGGGTCCCCTCGAGCGTCGTCCCTTCGAGGCGCAGCGAGAGAGTGCTTCGCGTCCCCTTGGCGTCGACGGCCCACGCGGGCTCGGTCGCGAGCCTCACCACACCGTCGCGATCGACGGCCTCGACGTGACCGTCCTTGATGCGCACGAAGGCGATCGCCGGGCCGAGTCGCAGGCTCCACGCGGAGCGCGCCGCCGCCGCGCGGGTCCTTGCGAGACGGAGATCCTCGACGCGCCCCTCTTCGCGCACGTACGCGACGTCCGCGTCCACGAAGGCGCCGATGCAGGTGGTGACGCCGCTCTCCTCCACGCAGGGCACGTCGCGCGCGCCGAGCGGGCTCACGTCGATCCACGCGTCTCCCGTTCCGACGCGCAACGCACCGTTCGCTCGGGTCGGGAACGTCGCGTTCATCGATCCGCCCACCGCGATCGGCCGAAGGGCGAACGCCTTCGTCAGGGTGCTTGCGACCGTGCCTGCGGGGAGCGGCTCGCTCTCGCGCGGGATCTCGCGCGCGGAACAGGAGATGAGGAGCGTGAACGCAAGAAGGGAAAGGCGGCGCATACGCATCCGGGCAGTAGACCCCACGGTCTGCTTGGAGCCAACCACCGAACGACGCTGCGGGTGACCGACTTCACCTCGCGATCGCGACCGCCGGGACCGACGGCGTCGGTGGCGTCACGACATCGGCGCCCTCGCGCGGACGCACTTGCCGTCCGATGGGCCGATCCTCGACGCTCGGTGCCATGCGTTCGATCGCCGTCTCCGTCCTCGTGCTCGTCGGCTGCGGAAGCTCCTCGGAGGAGGAATCCACGCCCGGCGGTGACGCTTCGACGATCGTGGAAGGTGGAGCGGTCGACGGGGGTGAGGACGCATCGGCCCTCGACGCGAGCCCCGACGCGACGCCGACGCGGAGCGAGGACTGTCCGACGCCGCCCGGCACGTCTTCCGTGAAGCTCCCCGCAGCCCACGTCGACACGACGTGGACGCCGAAGACCGGGAAGACGATCGCCGTCGCGGCGGGCGGCGATCTGCAGAAGGCGCTCGACGACGCGCTCCCCGGCGACGAGATCACCCTCGCGAAGGGCGCGACCTTCGAGGGGAGCTTCACCCTTCCGAAGAAGACCGGGGACGGATGGATCGTCGTCCGCTCGGCGGCGACCGATGCAGAGCTCCCGAGGGGCGTGCGCGTGCGCCCGACGCAATCGGGGCTGATGCCGAAGCTCGTCGCGAAGAGCGCGATCCCGGTGCTGACGACCGCGGCCGGTGCGCATCACTTTCGTCTCGTGGGGCTCGCGCTGCAGGCCGCCCCCGGGGTCGACGTGAACGATCTGGTCGTCTTCGGATCGGGCTCGGAGACGGACGTGACGAAGCAGCCGCACCACCTGATCGTCGATCGCTGCCTCGTGCTCGGTGATCCGCAGAAGGGTGGAAAGCGCGGGCTGCAGCTCAACTCCTCGCACACCGCGGTCGTCGATTCGTGGTTCTCCGATTGGAAGCGCGTCGGTCAGGACACGCAGGCGATCCTCGGGTGGAACGGCCCCGGACCGTTCAAGATCGTGAACAACCACCTCGAGGGCGCCGGCGAGAACGTGATGTTCGGGGGCGCCGATCCGAAGATCGATCAGCTGGTGCCGGCGGACATCGAGATCTGTCGCAACCACTTCCTGAAGCCGCTCTCCTGGAAGGAGAACGATCCGAGCTACGCCGGCACGCACTGGTCGGTGAAGAACCTCTTCGAGCTGAAGATGGCGCGCCGCGTGTTGATCTCGGGGAACGTGTTCGAGCAGTGTTGGAGCGACGCGCAGACCGGGTTCGCCATCGTGCTCAAGACCGCGAACCAGGATGGTGGCAGCCCGTGGGCGATCACCGAGGACGTGACCTTCGCGTTCAACCTCGTGACCAAGTCGAACAACGGCATCGCCCTCAGCCCGCGCGACACCGCGATGAGCGAGCGTTCGCGCTCCTTCCGCTTCTACGGGAACCTGTTCACCGACATCGGCGGCGCGACCTGGGGCGACGGCGGGCGCGTCCTCCAACAGCTCGGCGTCGCGAGCGTGAGCTACGAGCACAATACGGGCTTCGCCCGCTCGCACACGATGATCTTCGACGGCGATCCGAACCCGGGCTTCGTCTTCCGGGACAACCTCTTCACGCGCGGCCAGTACGGCGTCTTCGGCAGCGGCAAGGGCGAAGGCTCGTCCTCCCTCGAAGCGTTCGCTCCGGGCTACGTGTTCGAGAAGAATGCGATCGTGGGCGCGAACGCAGCGAGCTATCCCGCCGGCAACTTCTTCCCCGCGATGGAGTCCGACGTCGGCTTCACCGACCCCACGAAGGGCGACTACCGCCTGAAGAGCGACTCGCCCCTCGCGAAGAAAGCGAGCGACGGCAAAGACCTCGGCGCCGACCTCGACGCTTTGGCCGCGGCGACCTCTGGTGTCGTCGTCGCTCCTTGATCGTCCTCCGAGATTCACAGGGAGTCGGGGAGGAGAGGGAGGCGAGAGGGAGGTTTGTGAGGTCTGCCGATCGTGGCCTGCCCGTCCCGTCGCCTTCGTTCCCTGCGCCTCTTCGTGGCTTGGATTGAACACGGAGGCACGGAGGCACGGAGGTTCGAGAGGTCTGCCGGTCTCTGCTGTGAGGCCGCGTCGATCGTGACCTCTACGACGTCGTCGACGCTACGGAGATCACGAGGCGCCGCGTCGACGCGGACGTACCGACGGGCAGAGGGGCGGAGATGCCGCAAGCGGCAGACTCTCGAGCTTCAGCGCCTCCGTGCCTCCGTGCCTCCGTGGTTTCTTCGGAAGCGTCCTCGACGCCCGCGCGGCGATGGGCAGACGAACGCCGAAGCGACGATCGGCAGACCTCTGGGGTCTCGCTCCCTCTCGCCTCCCTCTTCTCCCCGACTCCCTGTGAATCTTCGTCGTGCGTATTCGTGGGCACCGCCGTCGAAGGGGGAACGACAAAAACGGCAAGAGGCACCGCGGGGGCGCCTCTTGTCGTGTTCGCGTCTCCTGCGAGGATTACTTGCAGAAGCCGTCGATGCAGA
>JBKJQC010000698.1:0-3306 GCA_046593995.1 Polyangiales bacterium | reverse complement strand
CGACGCCTTCGGTCGGTCGACCGATGCGGTGGACCTCGATGTCGCCGAGGGTCCGCAGCCAGCGCGGATCCGCGTCGCGGTCGATGATCATCTCGCTCAGGGCTGCCGCGAGCGCGCCGTCGCCCCCTTGTCGTTGATGGAACGCGGAGAAGCGCGCGAACGCCTCGGCCGACGGATCGGGATCGAGACGCACGGCGCGCCGCAGCGACTGCTCCGCGCCCTTGAAATCCCCCTTCTGCTGCCGGAGCTCGGCAGACTGGCCGAGGACGTCGATCTGCTCGCGGACCGGCAGTCCTTTGGCGGAGGCGAGACGCTCGAGCGCGGTGAGCGCCCCGTCGAGATCGCCGCGCGCGCGCAGAGTCTTCGCGAGGCGTCGCTGCGCGTCGAAGTCGTCGGGCGCGAGGCTGCACACGATCTTCAGCTCGGCGAGCGCCTTCGCCGGATCCTCGAGCGGACCTTCGTAGAGCGCGGCCAACGCGCGGTGCGCGCGCACGAGCACGGGCTGCATCGCGTCCTCGCCCGCGGCCGTCGCGGCTTCTTGGTACGCGCGCGTCGCCTCGGCCCACGTGCGTTGCTGCACGTAGAGATCGGCGAGCTCGACGAGGAGCGTCGCGTCCGTCGGATCCGCCGCGCGTCCTTGACTGAGGAGCGCGATCGCGACCGGCACGTTCCCGAGCGTCGTCGACGCGTGGTGGGCGCCTTCGCGTGCGAGCGCGACGATGCGCTCCGGTCGCTTGGCGTTCGCGGCCGCCTCCATCAACACGTCGACGAGCCGACGCGCGTCGCCGCGCGCGAGGAACCCGGCGCTCGTGGCCGCAGCGGCCTCGGCCGAGTCGGGATCCTCGTGCAGGGCCTGGACGAGCAGCTCGACCGCGACGTCGTCCCCGCCGTCGGGCGCCTCGACGCGCGGCGCGATCGCAGCCGCGCGGAGCAGGTGCGCGACCTTCGCGCTCCGATCGAGCGCGATCTGGGCCGCGCGCGTCTCGGCGGCGAGCTGCGCCGGGAGATCGCCGAGGTGCGCTGCGACCCGGCGCACGCCGCCGATCGCGGTGGGAGACTCGGGATCGTAGGCGAGCGCGTCGCGGTAGAGCGCGAGCGCTTCGGCCTGCTCGCGCTTGTCGACGGACTCCTCGAGGAGATCAGCGAGGCGCATCTCGAGCGAGGCGCGCGACACGGGATCGGTCGCGATGGCCACCATCCGGCGATAGCCGAAGGCGAGGAGGCCGCGCACGTTCGGCATCTTGTCGCTCGTGTCGCTCTGCGAACGGAGTCGCTCGAGCGCGAGGCGCACGATCGCGGAGAGGGCTGCCTCGTCCGACGCGTCGAGCTCGTAGATCAGGAGATACGCGGCGAGCGGCGGCGACGCGGCGACGCCCTCGTCGGTGCGCTCCTGCAGGCGGACGAGATCCCAGAGGATCCCGCGCTTGGCGAGCGGATCGCGCGCCGCCTGGGCGAGCGCCGTCAGCGTGCGCGCGAGCGCGATGTCGTTGCCGTTGCGTCGATAGATCGCCTCGAGCAACCGCAGGCTCGCCACGTGCGCCGGGGCGTCGTGGACGACCCGTTCGAGCACCGCGGCCGCGCCGTCGTCGCCGCGACGCGCGAGCAGCTCTCCGAGCGCGAGACGCGTCGCGAGCTTGGGCGCGCCCTCGGCCTCCTCGCGCTCGATGCGCAGGCGGTAGGCCGCTGCGAGATCGTCGAGCGCGTTGCGCCGCTCGGCGAGGCGCGCGAGCCCTTCCCACGCGGAGAGATCGTTCGGACGCGCGGCGAGCGCGTTCGCATACGCCGCTTGCGCGCGCTGATCGTCGTCGAGCCGCCCCTCCCAGATCTCGGCGGAGCGGACCCACGCGCGCGCGACGGTGTCGGCGTCGGTGCTCGTCTTCGCGATCGCCTCTTCGAGGGTCGCGACGTCCTTGTGGCTACCGCGCGTGCGGAGCGCCCAGGAGAGCTCGCGCGTCGCGACCGGGTGCGTCTTCTCGAGCGCGAGGATCGCGCGCCACGCCTCGATCGCCTCGTCGAGCTTGCCGAGCCTCCGCCGGCGGATCTCCGCGAGCTCGAGCCAGAGGCCGATCGCCGTCTCGCCCATTCCCGGGAGCGTCGCCGCCTTCAACATGCGCTCGAGCGTGCGCGCGACCTCTTCCCAACGACCCGCGGCCTCGTGCGCGGCGAGGAGCGCACGGAGCGCGGTCGGATCCTCGGCCTGCGTCTCGAGGACCTTCAGGATCAGCGCGACCGCGCGGTCGGCGTCGTTCGCGCGCTTCCACCACGTCTCCGCCGCGCGCAGTCGGAGCGACGCGGCGTGCCCCGGATCGCTTGCCTGATCGGCCTCGACCTCGATCGCCTGAGCGAGCGCGCGGAAGTCTCCGCTGCGCTCGTAGGCGCGTTGCAGCGCGAGGAGCGTGAAGCGGCGCTTCGTGTCGTAGGAGAGGATCTTCTCGTAGACCTTCGCGGCCTCGCCGGGATTGCCGAGCGCGTCCTCCCACAGCGCGGCGGCCTTCTCGAGGTACGCGATGCGACGCGCGGGCTCGCGGGTCGCCTGTGCGGCCTGCGAGAAGAGCTCGATCAGCGCGCGGGCGCTCTTCCCCTCACCGCCGCCGACGCCGTGCCGCATCTCGGTGGGGGGCAGGAGCAGACGCGTGAGCTCGTCGAGCGCGTCGATGTTCGAGGTGTCGGTGACCCACGCCGCGCGCAGCCACTCGCGCGCGTCGTCCGGCCGTCCGAGCGCGTCCTCGGCGACGTGCGCCGCGCGGACGTAGGCCTGGGCGCGGCGCTGTGGCTCGCGCGCTTTCGCGGCCTCGTCGAGCCAGAGCCGGAGTCGCTCTTCGTGGAGACCGCGGGTCGAGTACAGACGATCGAGCGCGAGCTGCGTCGGGAGGTGGAGCGGCTCGAGCGAGAGCGCGACCGAGAGCGCGCCGATCGCGGAGTCGAGATCGGCGATCGCCTCGAAGTCCGTCCCGAGCTTGCGGTAGCCCATCGCGCGCACTGCGGCGTCGGGCTCGTGGTTGAGGAGCGCGCGTCGCGAGACCGCGGCACCGCGCGCGTCCCCGCGGCCCTCGTAGAGACGCGTGAGCTCGTCGAGCACCCGGGCGTCGACCGCCGCGTCGGTCGGTGCGCGCGAGGCCGCGTGCTCGAGGAGCTGGATCGCTTGCGCCGGCTCGCCGAGCCGCTCGTTCGAGATGCGCGAGGCCTCGTGGAGGAGCCGCACGCTGCGCGGCCGATCGTGCTCGCGACCGGCCTCCTCCGCGAGCACGTCGCGGAGCTTGCTCCACGCTTTTCGCTTCCCGAGCAGGCGCTTGTACGACTCGCGCA
>JBKJQC010000180.1:0-4110 GCA_046593995.1 Polyangiales bacterium | reverse complement strand
GTCGACGAAGCGCAGGGACGGCGAGCCGGTCACGTCGTCGAGCGACGGCCAGAGACCCCAGAACCGCGACTCCCAGCTCGATCCGTTCGCGGTCTGTGCGCGCGCGAGGAAGATCTGCACGCCGTACGAGGTCTCACCGAAGACCACGGATTTCCCGCCGACGCGCGCGGCGTCGAGGCGCAGGGTGAGGTTTCCGCCGCGCACGTCACGGCTCGGGATCTCGGGCCACCCGAGCTTCTCGACCTTGCCGTTCTCGCCGACGAAGTAGAGCGGCGACTCGGCGCCGGCCGACGCGAAGGGGCGCACGTGGATGCCGCCCTTCGCGATCGACAACAGACTGTACCGTGCGAGCGACGGCAGCTCACGCGTGTCCACGACGTCGCGCGACGGATCGATCTCGCCGGCCGCCTTGATCGTCGCGCGGTGCACCTTGTTCGTCGCGGCGACCCACCAGGAGACCTCGACGTCGACCATCTGCCTCGGGGTGATCGGCGGCACCTTCGACGACGACGGCGGTGGCATGTACGGCTTCGGCTTGATCCCGCTCGACGGCATCGGTGACGGATACTTCGGCGGAGGCATCGGCGCGCTCACGGCGCCCTTGTCACGCTTGAACGCGTAGCGGATCGCGGCGACGCCCTCGACCTGCATCACGACGGTGCCCGCGCTGTCCGTGGGTGCGGCGCCGAAGAGCGCGATCTCCTTCGACTCGACGCCTTTCGGACCCGTGGTCGACACGACGGCGGCGAGCCCGCCCTTCTGCGGGTCGCGCTTCGCGAGCACCCAACGAGCGCTCGGAGCGAGATCCGCGTTCAGCGTGTTCGGCATGGCGATCGTGCCGAGCGGCGTGTATGCGCCCTCGGCGGTGCAGCGGATCGGCGTGCGGTGCACGAGCTTCTTCGGACCCTTCGGCGCGGCCTCCTTCGGTGGCGGCGCGCCGAGCGCCACGTCCCAACCCACGCGAACCGCGTGCTCTCCGATGATGCAACCGTAGGCGCCGCACGCGACGAGGCGATCGCTCTGCGACGACCCGTACGCCGGGGCGGCGACTCGGTGCCAGCTCGCACCGGCGTCGACCGTCTCGTATCCGACGCCCTCCTCGTCGTAGCCGAAGCCCCGCGAGCCATGCAGATCGAATGCGTCGAGGCCGAGCTCGACGACCTGGGCCTTCATGCCGTTGCCGTCTGCCGCAGCGGTCCAGCGGATGAGGCGTTGCCGATCGGCGCGCGCGACGACGTGGACGTTCCCCGCGTCGTCGACGCCGAGCGCCGCGTACTCGGAGGTGGGCGAGACGCTCGGTTGCCCGTCCGCGACGACGGCTGGAGGGAGCGCCTTGCGCGCGAAGTCCTTGCCGCCGTTCTTCGAGACGAACAGCGTCATGCGCCCGGACGGATCGCGACCGACCGCGTATGCCCACGCGCTGTTCGCGGAGAACACGACGCGGTCGAAGTGGGTGCCCGCCTGGTTCACGGCCTTCGCGACGCTCTTCGCGCCCGAAAGCCGCACGACCGGCGGGCTGTCCGCGCACTCCCAGCCGCTGCGATCGCGCTTGCACGCGCCGTCGACCACGAGGGTTCCGTCCGGTCCGAGCCACATGCGCTTGTCTGCGTCGCTCGCGTGCAGCGTCCCGCTCTCCTTGAACGTCGCGCCGCCGTCGGTGCTCTCGAGCAGTCGCAGCTGATAGCGAATCTGCCCGGAGGGAGGTCCCCACTTCTTCGTCGGGCCCTTGCCGCTGCCGGTGTCGTGATCGTTCGAGGTGGCGCAGCCGAGGACCATCGTGCTGCCGCGCGCGGCGACGTGAACGCGATCGCAACCCTCGAGCTCACCGACGACACGCACCGCAGGCGCCTTGCCGATCTCGGCGATCGCGAGCCGCCAGATCTCGGGACGATCGGGATCCGGGAACGGCTCCGCGTAGCGGTTGTCGTAGAGCGCCGCGGTGCCGTTGATGACCGCTTCCGAACCGACGAGCGGCGGCGTCGTCGTCTCGGGGAACGGCAGGTCGTGCGCGACGGACGCGGCGTGCGCGACCTTCTCGAGACGGAGCGGAGACGTGCGCAGCACCGCCGAGGCCGTGACGCCCTCGAGGACCAGCTCGCCGTTCACGTCGGCGACGACTCGGCGCGCTCCGATGCCGGGGGTCGCGATCGGCGACCACGAGGCGCCGTCGTCGGTCGTGGCGAAGAGCTTCTGCGGCGCGAAGAGCGCGAGCCCCTCGCCCGTAGCGAGCAACGCGACCTGGAGCAGCGTGCCGTCGACCTTCGGGAGCGCGACCGGCGACCAGCTCGCACCGAAGTCGGCGGAGCGGAGCATCCCCTTCGACGAGAGCGCGACGATCGCCTTCTTCCCGAACGCCACCGACCGCAGCTTGCCGAGCGCCGCGGACGGCGCGCGCGTCTCGACGACGGGCCCGATCGGATCCTTCGCGACGAACACCGTGCCGTGCGCGCCGATGAACATCCACTTGTCGCCGTCGCGCGCGATGCCACGCAGCGGCTCAGCGAGCAGCACCTCCGCGGGGACGATGGCGCCCGCCTTCTTCTCGAGCCAGCGCTCGCCGCCGTGCCCGACGTAGATCGTGCCGACGCCTTCGACCTCGAGCTTCGATTCGTACGTCGCGCCTGCGGTGGCGGGAAGGATCCACCGCGCGGGCGTCCCGACCGGGGGTGCTGCGGGACCTTTCGGCTTCGGGGGTGCAGGCTTCGCGACCACCGGTGGAGGGGGCGCGTGACCGCACGCGAGCCCATTGGTCAGGCCCGAGAGGAGAGCGAGCGTCGCGACGCGAGTGCGCACGCCGCGGAGAATAGCCGGGTTCGTCAGTGAGGCGTGCGGATCGTGAGGACGGGCACCGACGCCGTGCGGACGACCTTCTCCGCGACGGACCCCATCAGCGCGTGCGCGAGGCCCGTGCGGCCATGGGTCCCGACGACGATCAGATCCGCGGAGACCTCGGTCGCAGCCGAGACGATCTCCTCGTGGGCCGAGCCTTGACGAAGGAGGCCGGTCACCTTCCCGCCGCGTGCGGAAGCGCGCGCGACGATGCCGTCGAGACCCTTCTGGGCGGCCTCGGACAGCCGCGTCGCGATCTCCGGGCCGGCGAGGAAGGCTCCGTCGGGGAAGCCGTACACCGGGATCTGATAGACGTGGAGGACGTGGACGGTGGCCCCCGTCTGTTGTGCGAGATCCAATGCGATGTCGAGGGCATGCTCGGATCCGGCTCCGAAATCGACCGGGGCGAGGATGTTGCGGACGGTGAAGGCCATGATGCGTAGATGGCGCCGGCCGGCGTCCGATCGCAAGTCCCAACGGCGGCCGCACGACGGGGGGGATGGCTCCGGTGAGAGAGGGATGCCTGCTCGGCCCGGTGGTTTTTGCTAGAGTCGCGCCCCCCCTCATCTTGGCGACCTCGACGAAATCGGCGGACTCGGTGCCCCAGCGCGTGCTCGTCGTCGACGACAGCCCGACGATTCGCAAGCTCGTGGGGAGCGTCCTGACCAAGGCGGGCTACGAGGTCGGGCACGCGGGCGACGGCGCGCAGGCGCTCGCCCTGATGAAGAAAGAGAAGTTCCACCTCGCTCTCGTCGACTTCGTGATGCCGAAGCTCAATGGCTTCGAGCTCTGTCGAAAGCTCCGCGAGGACGACGATCTGCGCGACATGCCGGTGGTGCTGATGAGCGCCAAGGCCGACAAGATCCGCGAGCACTTCCTCCGCCAGACCGGTGCGCTCGACGCGATCACGAAGCCGTTCGACCCGCGCGCGCTCGTGCTCACCGTCGAGGGAGCGCTGCAGAAGGTCGAGGAAGGTCGCAACCGTCGCGTCGTCGAGAGCGTTCCCCCCGGCTCGGAGACGACGTCACCCGACGGTCCCGACACGTTCAACGACGCCATCGGCCCGACGTCGCAGCTGCGCACGGGCGTCCCCGAGTCCTTCGTGCGGCGGCTGGCCGAGGTTGCAGCGCGCGTCGCGACGCAGATCGCCGCGACCCCCGAGCCGGCGTCGGCGGCGAACGCGATCCGCCGCGCGCTCGGCGAAGAAGGCCTCGTCCTGCTCTACCAAGAGGTCGTCGGCATCGAGGCCTCGGCGATGCTCCCCGGTGACAGCGCGGCGGA
>JBKJQC010000681.1:0-4137 GCA_046593995.1 Polyangiales bacterium | reverse complement strand
CCGCCACCAGCGCCGCCAGCGCGGCCGCGAAGTTCGAGTAGACGAATTTCTCGCCGGGCGTCTGCGTCCCGTAGCTCACGTTCGCGTCGTACGTGGCGCCGCCCGGGACGAGGTACGGCTCGAGCAACCCCCGGAGCGACGTCACCGGATCCCCGGGCTTCGCGAGCGACACGAGCTTCGTCGCCTCTTCCTGGATCGACGACACGTGCGTCATCAACATACGCAGCGTGATCGGCGTCGCGTCGTGCTTCGGGTTGCGCACGCGGAACGGGAGATACGTGTTCACGTCGGCGTCGAGGTCGAGCTTCCCGGCTTCGACGAGCGTCATGATGGCCGCACCGGTCACGGTCTTCGAGAGCGAGCCGATCACCATCACGGAGGCGTCGCTCATGGCGACGTTCTTCGCGATGTCGGCCTTGCCCCATCCGCGCGTGAGGGCGATCTTGCCACCTTTGACGATCGCGACCGCGGCGCCGGGGAGTTGCGCCTCGTCGAGCTTCGCGCGCACGAAGTCGTCGAGCGACAGCGCGGGACCGCTGTCCAGAGCGGCGTCGCCCGGCGCGATTGTGGTTTTCACCGCCTCGTCCGTGCTCGAGCACGCTGGAGTCGCCGCGCCTCCGACGAGGGCGACGCACGAGAGGACCAACTCGAGAACGAGGCGGAGAGAGCGCTTCACGCTCGCGAGTCTACGGGACCAGCAGGCGATCGAAGAACTCCCAGCCGTCGCAGCGCATGCCGCCTCCTCCGAAGCGGAGACATGTCGTCGAACCCGCGGCTGCGACGTCGACCACGTCGCGGGCCTCGCGATCGAACGGCGGATGCACGTCGCCGAAGCATCGGGCCGTGCCGTCGGCGCGCAGCACGCACGTGTGCGCGAAGCCGAGCGAGATTTTCGAGACGTCCGTCGCCGACGGCACGATCCGTGGAACGAGCTGCGCATCGCGCGTCCCGTCGCCGAGCTGGCCGTGGAAGTTCGCGCCCCAGCAGTGGACCGAGCCGCGCTCGTCCTTGTCGGAGACGCGCGCGCACGCGTGCGCGAAGCCGACGGAGAGCGACGTCGCGTGGTGCAGATCGACGACGCGGGTCGCGACCGAGCGATTGAGCGTCGTCCCGTCGCCGACCTGGCCGGCCATGTTGCTGCCCCAGCAGAAGACCTCGCCGCGCTCTGCGACGACGCACGCCGAGTAGCTGCCGACCGCGAGTGACGAAGCCGACGTGACGCCGCGGACGCGCGTAGGCGTCGGTCGATCGGAGCCCGCACCGTCGCCGAGCTCGCCGTCGCCGTCGTAGCCCCAGCAGGAAACGGCGCCGCCCGTGAGGCGTGCGCACGAGTGGTGACTGCCGAGCGCGAGCTGCTCCACCTCGTCGAGGCCGGTCACCGCCCACGGCACGCGGCGGTCGAGCTTCGATCCGTCGCCGAGCTGCCCCGTCGCGTTGTACCCCCAACAGACGACGGTGCGATCGGCCCTGCGCGCGCAGCTGTGATAGTCGCCGACCGCCACCTCGACGGCGTCGCTCACGCCGCGGACGAGGGACGGCGCACCGCGATCCTCCGTCGAGCCGTCGCCGAGCTGGCCGTACTCGTTGCGGCCGACGCAGCGGACGCCGCCGTCGGTGAGCACTGCGCACGCGTGGTAACGACCGAGGGCGAGCTGCGCGACCTCGGGAACCGCCGACGCGCGAACGCGGTCGTGTCGGGGGAGCTCGGCGTCGTCGGGTCTGCGGATCGAAGGCTCGCGCGTCCCGCACGCCGTCGCGAGCGCCGTCACGGCAGTCGCGAAGAGCCAGGTCCATCGAGCGCGCGGCAGCACGAAGACGTGCCGAGTGCACGCAACGGACCAGACAAGACGTTCGACGCCCGTGCACGAACCGCGCGCGGCGCATGCGCAACGAGGAAAGGACGCGACGCGACCACATTGCGGCGATCCGTTCTCGGCGAAGCGACGTAGGCTTCCGGTGAGCGCGTGACCACAGGAGAGACAAGCCGGGCGACGAGCGCGCCGAACATGTGGAGTGCCTTCGGGGATCCCGTGTCGCTGCTCGACGGGTTGTTCACCCAGTCGCCCGTCCCCTACGCGATCTTCACCGCCGACGGCGCGTGCGCGATGACCAACCCCGCGTACCGCGCGATGTTCGGCCGCGCGCCCCCCGAGCACTACCGGCTGCTCGAGGACGAGAACGTGCGCGCGCTGGGGTTCATGCCGCTGATCGAGCGCGCGCTCCAGGGCGAGACGGTGCGGTCGACGACGTTCCGCTACGACCCCAGAACCCTCGAGCACGCTGCCGTCACGGACGCGCGAGCCGTGACGATCGCCTGCACCTTGTTCCCGCTCTTCGGCGAAGCAGGCCAAGTCACCCACCTCGCGGTCGCGTACGACGACGTCACAGCCGAGCAGAGCGTGCGTGACGAGGTCGCGCGAGAGCGTGATCTGCTGCGCGCGATCGTCGACCAGAGCGGCGAAGCGATCATCGTCGCCGACGAGCACGGCACCATCCGAGTGTTCAACGCCGCTGCGGAGGTCCAGCACGGCGCGACGCAGCACGCGACGGCGTCGTCCGAGTGGACCGAGCGCTACGGCCTCCGCGATCTCGACGATCGCCCGCTCTCGATAGAGGAGACGCCGCTCTATCGCGCCGTGCATGGCGAGACGGTGCGCGAGGCGCGATGGCGCGTGCTCCGCCCCGACGGCGAGCTACGGACGCTCGCCGGCACCGCCACGCCGCTGCGCAACGCGGACGGCACTCCGGGCGGCGCGGTCCTCGTCGCGCGCGACGTCACCGACCAGGAGCGGTCCGCGCTCGAACGCGAGCGGTTCCTCCAGAGCTCGCTCGAGCGCGTCATCGCGGACCAGAGCCGCATCGAGTCGGTCCTCGAGCAGATGGCCGCCGGCGTCTACATGGCGGAGGCGCCCTCGGGCCGCATCGTCTTCGCCAACGCGAAAGCCGACGAGATCCTGGGCCACGCGGCGCCGATCGGGATCGACCTGACCGGCTACACGAGCTTCGGCGCCGTGCACGAAGACGGCCGCCCGTACGCCCCCGAGGACTATCCGCTCGCGCGGGCGCTCCGTGGCGACACCATCATCCTCGACGAGGAGCTCCGCTACCGACGCCCGGACGGCCGGATCGCGATCCTGAGCGGCAACGCAGCGCCCGTGCGCGATCACACCGGCAAGGTGACGGCCGCCATCATGTCGTTCGTCGACACGACGGCGCGGAAGCTCGCCGAGAACCGCCTCCGCTTCCTGTCCGAGGCGAGCGAGCTGCTCGCAGCGTCGCTCGACTTCGAAACGACGCTCGGGGCGCTGACGAAGCTCGCCGTCCCTCGGCTCGCCGACGGCTGCACGGTGTATCTGAAGCGGCGCGCCGGTGAGTCGGTGCGTGCTCTCGCGATCGCCCACCAGTTGCCGGCACACGCCGAGGTGCTCCGCGAGCTGCACGAGCGGTGGCCGATCCCCATCGACGCCGAGAGCGGATGGCCCGCCGTCATCCGCACCGGCAAGCCCGAGCTGGTCCGGCGCGTCACTGACGAGCAAGCTGGCGACGCCCTCCGCGCGCTCGCTCGAGGCGACGCGGACGCCGAGAGACGGCTCGACACGCTCAAGCCGCGCTCGTGGATGACCGTCCCGATGACGGCCTCCTCCGGGACGATCGGCGCCATCACGTTCGGATCGGACGAAGGGGGGAGCGCGCGGGAGTACAACGACACGGACCTCGCGTTCGCGATGGAGCTCGCGCGCCGCGGCGCTGCTGCGATCGAGAACGCGCGCTTGTTCGAGGAAGCGAACGAGGCGGTTCGGCTCCGCGAGGAGTTCCTCTCGATCGCGTCGCACGAGCTGAAGACGCCGCTCACACCGATCCAGCTCCAGGTCGCGGCCATCCGTCGGCGCCTCGGAACGCTCGCATCCGACGACGCCGCGCGGGAGTGGCTCGCGACGCGCCTCGATGGCGTCGAGCGGCAGGTGAGCCGTCTCGATCGCCTGATCGACGAGCTCCTCGACGTATCGCGGATGGTCAACGGCCACCTGCGCCTCGAGCGCGCGGAGGTCGACCTCGTGTCGATCGTCCGCGAGCTCGTGCAAGCGCACGAGCAACAGGGCGGCGCAGGCGCACCGAATCGCATCCGTCTCCACGTCG
>JBKJQC010001191.1:0-2771 GCA_046593995.1 Polyangiales bacterium | reverse complement strand
GCCGTCGACAGCTACACGCGCGACGAGTCGCCCACGAGCAGCGCCGGCACTGCGGGGACGCTGAACTCCATCCCGATCTCGTTGATGTCCTTCTGCGTCCCCGCAGTGCCGGCGCTGCTCGTGGGCGACTCGTCGCGCGTGTAGCTGTCGACGGCGATGCCATCGAAGCCCATGAGCAGGCCCGCGATCGCACCTTCCGTCGAGTCGACGATGTGCTTCAGCGTCTCTTTGAACATCGCCCCCTACGCTACCTTGAACGCGACCGCGACGGCCAGGGAAGAGGTCTAGGGTCTAGGGTCTAGGGTCTAGGGTCGAAGACGAGAGGTCGTCGGTCGTCAGGATTCGCGTGCTGCGACCCGAGGTCGCCCGCGGCCGCATCACGACGCCCGACGCCGGGCGACGACGGGGGAGGCAAGCGCAGGAGCGATCCGTCTCGGACCCGTCTCGTCTCGTCTCGGGGACCCTAGACCCTAGACCCTAGACCCGGATTGCCAAATTGGCAGCGCGAAGTCCGCGACGACCGATCGACTGCCAAGCTGTCCGAGGGACCGGCTCACCCGAGGCGACGTTGCTGCGGGTTTCGAGGGAGCGGGTCGGTGGCACGGGGCTCGCAGTGACTGCGCGATGACACTCGACGTCGCCAGCTGTGCTTGGTAGACGCCGAGCAACGGAACGCCTGTTCCGGTATCCGCCCTCCGAAGCACAAGCCCGCCGCCTCCGCCCCCTCGTTTTCCCGGGACCCGACAAACTCATGGACGCGTTGCTCAAGCGCCACTTCTGGGTCGTGACGCTCGCCCTCGGGGCGATCGCGACGTGGTTCGTGGCCGCGGGGCTCACGCAGCTGGTGGCCGGGAAGCTCCTGCCGCTCGATCCCGCAGCGCTCGGCGGGGGCGGAGCCGCTCCGCCGCGTCTCGTCACCGGAGCGCCGACCGCGCCGCGCAACGTGAGCGCGAGGTCGGTGCTCGAGAGCAACCCGTTCGACTCCATCACCGGCCCGATCATCGATCTGCCGCCCGCACCCGTCGACACCCCGGTCGACGATGCGAACCCCGGCGAGAAGCTGTTCCCGCCCTGCAGCGCCGGTCCGAAGCTCGCGATCACGATCGTCGATCCGGTGCATCCCGCGAAGTCCTTCGCCGTCATCACGGTGAGCGAGAAGGACAAGCCGATGGTGCGCGAGGGGTCGACGGTGGCCGGTCGCGAGGTCGCCGTCATCGTCCGCGAGAAGGTCTACTTCCACGAGGGCGCGAGCTACTGCTTCGTCGGGATGTTCCAGCCGCCGCAGCCGGTGGCCCCGGTCGCCGCAGCGCCGGTGATCGTCGAGCCGGGTGGCCCGGGCGCGCCCGGCAAGGTCCCGGCGGACATCGAGAAGGGCATCCAGAAGGTCGACGATCACACCTTCAACGTCGACCGCAACGTCGTCGACAAGATCATCGAGAACCAGGCGGAGCTCATGAAGAGCGCGCGCATCATCCCCGAGCAGGTCGACGGGAAGGTGGTCGGCATCCGCCTCCTCAACATCCGCCCGGACACGCTGCTCGGGAAGCTCGGGCTGACGACGGGCGACATGCTCAAGTCGATCAACGGCTTCGACATGACGAGCCCGGAAAAGGCGCTCGAGGCCTACGCGAAGCTCCGCACCGCGCCGAACATCACCATCGGCATCGTCCGCAACGGCAAGCCGACGAACATCGAATTCAACATCAAGTGATCGAACGCGCGCTCTCGCGCGCACGCGTCTCGCCGTCTCGCCTCATCCTCGGGTGACGACCGACGACCGACGACTGACGACCGACGACCGACTGGAACCCCATGCACCTCCGCTCACGCCTGCACATTCGAGGGATCTCCACGCGGATCGTCGCGCTCGGAGCGAGCGTCGCCTTTGCGTCCGCGTCGATCGCGCCGCCCGTCCACGCGCAGGCCGTCGCGCCGAAGATCGCGCCGATGATCCCGAAGGTGACGCCGGCCCCCGCCGCAGCCCCCCCGCCGCCCGCGGCTCCCGCGCCGGCAACTCCGGGTGCGAAGCCCGTTCCCGGCGCAGCCGCTCCCGGTGCAGCAGGCGCGGCGCCCGCGGTCGGCCCCGGCGGCAAGAAGCCGGGCGACACCGCGATGCTCCCGCAGTTCAAGGACGAGATCGAGTTCGAGCCGCGCCCCCCGGGCTACAAGGTGCAGTTCTCGCTCGAGGACGCCGATCTCCCCGAGCTGATCAAGGTGATGGGGCAGCTCACGGGCAAGCGCTTCATCTTCGGCGGCAAGGTCCGCAACATCAAGGCGACCATCTACTCGCCGCAGAAGGTGACCGTCGCGGAGGCCTACCAGGCCTTCCTCTCGATCCTCGAGACCAACGGGCTCACCGTCATCCCGCACGGCAAGTTCCTCAAGATCGTCGAGACCCCGGGCGTCGTGACGCAGTCGACGCCGATCTACGGCACCGGCAACAAGAGCGCGCCCGAAGATCGCTACGTCACGCGGCTCCACCGCCTCGGCTACACCACGGCCGACGAGGTCGCGAACGTGCTCTCGCACTTCAAGTCCCGCGACGGCGACATCACCATCTACTCGCCGGGCAACCTCCTGATCATCACGGACACCGGCACGAACCTCAAGCGGATGATGCAGATCATCGAGGAGATCGACGTCACCGGCATCGGCGACCAGGTGTGGGTCGAGCCGATCCACTACTCCGGCGCACAAGAGATCGCGCAGAAGCTGCAGGAGATCTTCGACGTCGCGAAGGGAGCCGGCGGCGCCGCGGGCGCGAAGGGTCC
>JBKJQC010000911.1:0-5386 GCA_046593995.1 Polyangiales bacterium | reverse complement strand
GCTCCGCCCTACGCGCGAGCCCCTTCGACCGACCCGGGAGCCGCTTCGACCGACGCGCGATGCTCTCGGTCTCGCGCCCTTCGTCCCAGCGCCTCCGCTCCCGCCGATCGCCCCTGCACCGCGGGTCGTCGTCGGTCGGCCTCCGCGCGGCACCGAGTCGGGGCTGGTCGAGTCGGGGGCGCGCACGGTAGCGCCGCTGGCGCTGCGCCCGGACGAGGCGGCGCCTACGGCGAGCGGCGTACCGAGCGCGTACGTCGTCGCGCGGTATCGGCGCGATGTGCTCGTACGCGCCGTCGTGACGCTGCGCGCGCACGGGTTCGAGATCACGCCGCTGCGCGAGGCGGCACCCGGACCGGTCGGCCTCGGGACCGAGCTACCGCGCACACCCCGACGCGGCACCATCGGCCCCACTGCGCTGGGCGCGATCGGGGCGCTGATCGGCGCCCTGCTCGTGCGAAGCGACGCGCTCGTTCCATCGTGGGGTTGGCTCCCGGGGCCGGTGGTCGGCGCGGCGTTCGGCGCAGGCGTCCTTGGTGTCGTCGGCTTCGTGATCGCAGCGATCACCTTGCTGTTCGCGCCATCCAGCGTGGTGGGCGCGCTCGCGGGGGGGGATCGTGGATTGCTCGTCGTCGGGGGCGCAACGGGGTCGACGGATCTCGTGGCGGCGATCGTCGAGTCGGGGGGCGAGGTCCTCGCCCATGGTCCGCGCTGAGAGGTCGTGAATCTTTCGCTCGCCTCCACGATGGACCAACAGGGAGACGGGGAGGCGAGGAGATCAGAGGGAGGTCGCCCATGTGCTGGTGCGCGCGGACATCAACGTTTTGGCGGCCATGGTGTCATCGACGTCGTCGCGTCGCCCGGCAGACCTCTGGTTCCTCCCTCTCGCCTCCCCGACTCCCCGGCTCCCTGTTTGTCGGCGGCTCGGTCGAGACCAAAAAGTTCACGCGCTCTGAGACGCACGGCGGCACGCGCGCCCGAGGACGACGGCAAATTCGAGAACGAATACCAAAAACGAAGAGAGGAGGAGCAGCACGCTGCCTCTCCTCTCCACGTTTCCACGTTCATCGCGAAGGATGATCGCGAAGGATGTCGTCAGTATCCGCGGTTGCCGTTGCCCGTCGCGCCGCCGGTCGCGCCGCCGATGCCGCTCGACGCGCCGACTCCGCCCACGCCGCTGCTGCCCGTGCCGCCCACGTTCATCGTGCGCGCCGTGGTGACCGAGCCCGCCGGCTTCTCGGCCTCGCCGCCGCTCAGCGTCGAGACCTTCTCGGTGAGCAGCGCCACCTTGTCGGAGAGCGTGCCGACCTGCTGGTTGAGGAACTTCTGCGCCTCGCCGGACGCCTTCACGAACTTCTCGCGCGCCTCGGTGCCCTTGTAGGGGGTGAGGAAGAACGCGATGCCCGCACCGATCGCCATGCCGGCGCCGACGCCCGCGAGCATCGGGAACACCCAGTCGCTGGCCGTCGACTTCTGCAGCCCCATCAGGCCGAGCATGTCGTCCGAATCGTAATCGCGCATCGTCGAGAGGTACTTCCGCAGGTTCATCGCTATCGCTCCTTTGGGCATGGGCGGCGCTACCTCGCTGAGGGAGGCGACGTCGGTGGTTCCCGACGCGCGGAAAGCGCGCATCGGATACTTGGATGGCAAGTCGGCGCGGAACGCTCACCGCGACCGGCGCGAAGTTGCCGTGAGGCCCTCCGCGCGCGATTGGCCATTCCACGCAGCGTGCCATCGTCGAGGCGACAGACCGTGCGATGTCGGTGCACACTCCTTCGTCCGCACCACCGGAACGGGAGCGCGCCTCGGACATCGGTTCCGGAGAGCGACGTGAGGGGCCAACGGCGGTACGCTCGTCAGCTCGGAACGCTTGCTCCGAACCCGCCTCGGAACCCGCTCGGAACCCAATATGCGCTGGCTGACCATCCCTCTTCGTCGGGACTCCGACGTCTTGTCGGCCCGAAGCCGTCTGCGCGCGTGGGCCGAGGCTGCGGGTCTCGATGGCCTCGTGCGAACGCGCGTCGTCACGGTGGGCGCGGAGCTCGCGCGCGCGGCCGTGCATACCCGGGACGGTTCCATCGAGTTCGGTTGGGATCCCGAGTTGGAGCGCCCGTTCTGCACGATCGAGATCCCGATCTACGCGGACGTCCCGACGGAGGTCGTCGACGACGAGCTGCTGCGCTCGTCGGATGGCACCGACGGGACGCGACCGCTCACGTTCGAGGTCGTGACCGAGGACAACCGCACGCGCTATCGCTTCGTCTCGCAGCTCCCCGCCGTCGCCGACGAAGTGCAGCGCGCCGTCGCCGCCGCAGAGGAGGCCAACGCCGTCGACATGCTGCGTGAGCAGAACCTCGAGATGGCACGGATGCTCGGCGTGCTCCGCGACCGGGAGGCGGAGCTCGTGCGCGCCCTCGACGAAGCGCGCAGCAGCGCGAACGAAGCCACTGCGCACGCGCTCCGCCTGAAGGAGCTGTCCAAGAAGAAGGACGAGTTCCTCGCGATCGCCTCGCACGACATCCGCTCGCCGGTCGCGGCAGGGAAGGGTGCGCTCGAGCTCCTCGAGCCGACGCTCGAGAACCTGAGCGACGATCAGAAGCACCTGCTCGGAGTGGCGCGCCGTGCGGCCGACTCCGTCGTGCACCTCCTCGCGAACCTGCTCTCCACCGCCCTCCTCGAGCACGAGGACGACGGGGCTGAGCCGCCGCTCGTGGACGTCGAGCAGGTCGCGCGTGAGGTCGTCGAGCTGATGGAGGTCCAGGCTCGCCACAAGGGCACCGAGCTCCGGCTGCACGTCGAGACGCCGCACCCCACGGTGCGTGGCGATCTGATGTGGATGCGACAGGTCGTCTCGAACGTCGTGAACAACGCGGTGAAGTTCACGCCGAAGGGCGGCCACGTCGCCGCGTACCTTCGTCGCGAGGGACAGGACGTCGTCTTCGCCGTGGAGGACGACGGCGTCGGCGTCCCGCCGGACAAGGCCGATCGCGTGTTCGAGAAGCTCACGAAGCTTCGCCCGCGCGGCACTGCCGGTGAGCGCGGGACCGGGATCGGCCTCTACGTGACGAAGCAGCTCGTCGATCGCCTCGGCGGCACGATTCGCCTCGAGCCGCGCCCGCCGCAGGGAACGCGCTTCGAGATTCGCATTCCGCACGTCGAAGGCGTCGCACCGCAGGTCGGCGACGCGATCCAGGTCTGACGCTCTTCTACCTCCGAGCGCGCACCTCCGAGCGCGCACCTCCGCGCGCGCCGCCTCCGGAGACGGATCAGCGTCCGAAGGGGAGTCGACTCGAGGCTTCCATCGCCTCGATGCACGGCTCGCGATCCTTCGACGTCTCGCCCTCGTTGCACAGGCGCGGTCCGCGGGGCTCGGGATCCTCGTCGATCACACGGTGCCGGAGCGAGCGCGCTTGGTGCCCGACGGTGCGGGTGGCGCGCAGATCCTCGGGGTAGAGGATCGCGACGATCGCCGCGATCAAGAACCCGAGCAGGACCAGCGCTCGCGCCTTCGACATCGGCTCATTCTCCCGGCACCACGACGCCATCGCGTCGGCCGTGAGGGCGCGCCGTCTCGCTCTCGGTCACGGTGATCATCTCGCCATCGGTCCGTGCGAGGTCGGGTGCGAGGTCGGGTGCGAGGAAGGAGAGCGGGGTAGCGGTCATCCCGGCGATCGCTCGCGCGCGCTGCTCGCGATCCCAGAGGCGGAGCGCGGCCATCATCAGCGCGACCACGAGCGGACCGGCGAACAGGCCCCAGCCACCGAGCGAGGCCATGCCGCCGAACATGCCGACGAACACGAGGAGCGGGTGCAGACGCGAGCGCGAGAGCCGCGCGAGCTGCGGACGCACGAGGTGGTCGATGCCGCTGATCACGATGATGCCGGTGAACACGACGACGATGGCTGCGAACGTCCGCCCCTGCATCCAGAGCATGCCGGCGACCGGACCCCACACGAGCACGGTGCCGATCGGCACGATCGCGGCGACCGCGGTGAGGACGGTGAGCAGCGCTGCGCTCGGCAGGCCGAGGGAGAAGTACGCGATGCCCGCGATCCCGCCTTCGACGACGGCCGTGAGCGCGATCGACATGATCACGCCGCGGCCCACGCGGACGAACTCGCGGGAGAGCGCGTCGAAGTGCGGCGCGGCCAGCGGCGAGACGCGGCGCGTGAAGGCGAGCGCGCGATCGCCGTCGACGAGCACGTAGTAGAGCGTCATGAGGAAGACGAAGATTCCGAGGGCGAGCTCGCTCGCCGTCCCGAGAACCTGTGGCAGCGCGTCGGCGATCCGGGGACCGAGGGCGCTCGCGAGCTCGTGGGGCGTGGCCGGGCCGGAGAACCCGAGCGAAGGCTGCAGCTCCGCGAGCTTCCCCTCGCGCACGAGACGGAACAGCGCCTTCACCTCGGACACGATCGGGATCAGGACCGCGACCACCGGCAAGGCCACGACGAGCACCACGGCGGCAGTCGCCCCGGCCGCCGCGCGCTTCGGACCACCGAGCCGACGGAGCCGTACCATCCAGGGGCGCACCATCGCGGCGACGCATGCGCCGAGGAGCAGCGGAGCGATCAGAGAGCGGATGGCGAACACGGCCGCGAGCACCAGCGCGCACGCGACGAGGATCAACGTCACGCGCCCGACGCCCTCCACCGGCACGGTGGGCACGAGCGAGAGGGCCGAGGAGCTGCGGCTCGCGCGCATGCTTTCTCGGAGGCCTTCTCGCAGGGAGGAGCCTCGCGGCGGATCGAGGACGGCGCGGTCAGCCGCCCTGTCGCGCGGGGAAGCGCCAGGCTCGCTGCTCCCCGGGCGGTCGGTACTCACGGCCGGACCATGAGCAGGAAAGATGCCGTGACCTTCCGCGGATGCACGACGCTTCCGGGGCACATCCATACACAGCGCCATGCAGCACGTGCACGGACGAGCGGCATCGGACCCTGGAACACACGTTGCGATGGCGCCACTGGTCCTACGGACCACGCCACCCGTTGCCACTGTGATGGAGGATTCGACGATGCAGGGTCAGACCCAAGACATGGGCGCCGAGAACGATCAGGATCTCGCCGAGGTCCAGCAGAAGGCGATCGAGGGACTGCGCGAGGCGCGCGGCACGATCGAAGAGTTCGCGAAGAAGAACCCGCGCACGGCCGTCGGTATCGCGGTGGGCGTCGGCTTCGTGCTCGGGGGGGGGCTCACGCCGCGCATCCTCTTCGGCCTCGGCGCTCTCGCCGCGCGCACCGTCGCGCGCGACTACGTGCGCAGCCAGCTCGCGAGCGCCACGGGCGGAATCATCGGCGGCGCCGAAGACGCCTCGTGACTCGCGTGTGACGACCTCGTCCTGAGTGATGCACGCACGATCGCGAGTGAAATCCGCGCGGCATGCGGTCTGCAG